>JAGUYV010000081.1 GCA_020061125.1 bacterium
CGCTGGCGCGCCGCCTGGGCGGCGCCATGGGGCTGGACGGCGCGGACATCGAGAACCTCGAATACGCGGCTCTGCTGCACGACATCGGCCAGATCAAGGTGCGCGAAACCATTCTCAAGAAGCCCGGCCGCCTGTCTCCCGAGGAGTACCTGGAAATCCAGGGCCACCCCATGGAGAGCGAGCGCATCGTGCGCATGATGCCGGGCCTGGAGACCGCGGCGCAGTGGTCCCGCTGGCACCATGAATGGTGGGACGGGAGCGGATATCCGGACCGGCTGTGGGGCGGCAAGATTCCGCTGCCCGCGCGCATCCTCGCCGTGCTCGACGCCTGGGACGCCATGCAGAGCGAGCGCCCTTACCGCGCGGCCAGATCCCGCGACGAGTCCATGCAGGAGCTGCGGCTCATGGCCGGCATGCAGTTCGACCCCGCCGTGGTCAAGGCCCTGCACGCCATTGTGTACTGACACCGGAGAAGCGAGTTCATGCCCGACACATATTCCACAAGCAAGCGCGCGCTGGCCGGCTGGATCTGGAACTGCGCGCGGACATTGGATTTCCACACGATATTCTGCCCGTTCACGGGCTGGCCGTCCGTGCCCGTTATGTTCAAGGAGCAGGGCAAAGGCGTGGTTACGGCCGGGCTGCTGGAGTCCTATGCGCACCTGGGCCGCGCGCTTGTGGAAAACAGCGACGAGTTTCTGGACGCATTCGACGCGGACATGCTGCTGCAGGACAATCCGGAGCGCGAGCAGCGCGTGGAAGGCGTGTGCAACGCCTATGGCATGGCCCCGGCGCATGGCGCCTGGCTCGACAACCTGCGCGCCAACATTGACCGCCTCGACGGCCCGCTCAAGCAGAGCATGGCCATGGCCGCGGGCCTGCGCGTGATCCGTTACCTGCTCTCCTTCGACGACGCCACGCGCGATGTCATGCCCGACCAGGACACCTCCGGCGTGTTCCAGTACTATGTGGAATCCATGAACCAGAAAGTGTTCGACGGCGGCGAGCCGTGCGAGGCGCACATGCGGGACGCCCTCGAGCTGGTCCGCGCCGTGAACGCGGACGCCATGTATTTCTATCTGCCTTCGGCAGCGGGGTATCTGGATTTAAGCCCCGAAGAGCGAATTATGGAGCTGTTTGTCACCGGATGCATCGAGTCCGAGCTGGACGCGCGCCTGGACGGCCGCGCCGCCGGGCTTGGAACCCCGGCCGCAACTCCCGAAGAGTACGCGGACAAATTGCGCGGGTTCCTGGCCGCATCTGTCCATATTCCGCTGTGGATTGCGGCTTTCAATGAAAACGCGCCGCTTGACGAGAAGCGGATCGCGGACATATTCCGCGATTGCGCGGGCGGCGTGGAAGTTCTGGAGCAGCGCATCGCCGGGCCGCATGGCGGCGCGGCTCGCGAATATCTGATCATCGCACGGCGGTAAACCGGGTTCGCTCGACGGGCCGGCACATCGCGCGGCGCACGCCGCGCGCTTCTGGGGAGCAACATGGCGCAAAAGAAAAAAGACGCGGAAAAACTCCTGTCCACGCTCATGGACATCCAGACCTGGCAGAAGTTCCAGGACGCTCTGTCCATGATGACGGGCCTCTCCACGGTCACCCTCGACCCCGACGGCAACATGATCACCCAGCCCAGCAATTACAACGACTTCTGCCTGCGGTATCTGCGCCATTCGAAAAAAGGGCGCTCCCTGTGCGCCAGAAGCCATCTCGAAGCCGCGCGCGCCGTGTCCGAGTCCGGCAAGCCCGCTCTCTACGAATGCCACGCGGGCTTCAAGTATTTCGCCGTGCCCGTGATGATCAACAATGCGCACATCACCACCATTGTGGGCGGCCAGATCATCGGAAAAGAATTCAGCCGCGACAACCTCAAAAAAGTAACCCGCGATCTCGATCTCAACATTGACGACTTCGAGGGCGAACTCCAGCGCATTCAGAGCATGTCCGAGGAGCAGTTCGTCAAGGCCAAGGAATTGCTCGAAACCCTGGTGGGCATGATCACGCAACTGAATTTCAAGAAGTACGGGCTGACCCGCGAAGTGGCCGAGCTGTCCGCGCTCCACGAAATCACAAGCCTGGTCGGCGCCGTGGGCGATTTCGACAAGATGATGCGCCACTTGAGCGAGAAAATCACGCAGTTGAGCGGCGTGGAGCGCTGCACTCTGGTGATCCGGGACCAGAAGATCGAGCGCTTCCTGGTGGCCACCTCCATGTCCCTCACGCCGGGTTTCCGCAGCCGCTACATCGAGTTCACACGCGACATCCTGTTCGAGCGCCGCCTGTTCGGCCGCGACAGCTTCATCGTGGAAACCGTCAAGGACATCATCGAGCCGGAATATGTCGCCCTGTACAGGGAATTCGGCATCGAGCGCCGGATCACGATTCCCCTGGTGGTGCGCGACCGCACCATCGGCATCATCGAGCTGTATCCCGAGCCGGGCCTGGAGTTGACCAAGGAGCGCATGGACTTCTTCACCCAGGTCGCTTATCAGGCGGGCGTGGCCATAGACAACGCGTCCATTTTCTCGCATGCCGAGCGCCTCGCCACCACCGACGGCCTCACCGGCCTTCTGAACTACCGCACCTTCCACCACCAGTTCGCGCTGGAAATCAAGCGCGCACGCCGCTACAAGCAGATGCTGTCCGTTCTCATGATGGACATTGACGAGTTCAAGGCCGTAAACGACACCTACGGCCACCTGCTGGGCAATGTGGTGCTGTCCGAGTTCGCCAACATTCTGCGCCAGGGCGTGCGCGAGGTGGACATCGTGGCGCGCTATGGCGGCGAGGAGTTCGTGATCGTTCTCCCCGAAACACCGGGCGACGGCGCGGAAATCCTGGGCGAGCGCCTGCGCCAGGCCGTGGCCGATTACGCCTTCTCCGGCCCCGGCGCAAAAACGCTGCACCTCACGGTCAGCGTGGGCGTGGCCAGCTACCACGACAAGATCAACACGCCCGAGGATCTCCTGGACCAGGCTGACACGGCCCTGCTCGCGGCCAAGCTGCGCGGCAAAAACCGCTTCGTGCGCTACACTTCGGCCGTGGGCCGCGAGGTCACACGCAAAACCGCCGCCGCAAAATCCGGCGAAAAAGCAAAAGCCAAGCCCAAAGAAAAACCCGCAGCAAAAAAGGGATTGGATGCCAAAAAGAAATCCAAAGCCAAAGATAAGAAAGCGGAAAAGAAGAGCAAAAAGAAATAATTGCCGCCAAGCATTCCAAAGCATGCAAGGCGGCGTCGCCGAACGCCGCCGCCGCGGGGCGAAAGAGCCGCACAGGAACATTAATTGATTGCTACAGAGGCCACGGGAGGACCAGGGATTCAGGGGTTAAGGGATTCAAACCGGATCCCCGGACAACCGGATCTTCGAAACCCCGGCTTTTCTTCACACCACCGCGGTTTCCATGGAAAGGATTAACGCAGAGCACGCAAAGGAAACATAAGCGCAGAGCAAAGCGCATATGAATATCCGAACTCCAAAGCATGTAGGGCGGCGTCGCCGAACGCCGCCGCCGCGGGGCGAAAGAGCAGCGCAGGAACATTAAATGATTGATAGAGAGGCCACGGGAGAACCAGGGATTCAGGGGTTAAGGGATTCAAACCGGATCCCCGGACAACGGGATCCCCGATACCCCGGCTTATCTTCACACCGGGAACCCCAAACGGAGTAACGCCATGGCGGACCGCATGATCACCATATCGGCGCAGGACATGAGCGCGCAGGCGCGGCTCAACGATTCGCCCACCGCGGACAAAATCTGGGCCGCCCTTCCCATTAGCGGAATTGTGAACACCTGGGGCGACGAAATCTATTTCTCGATCCCCGTGCACGCCGCCGCGGAACCGGGCGCAAGCCCCGTGGTGGCCCCGGGCGACCTGGCCTACTGGCCTCCGGGGACCGCGTTCTGCATTTTCTTCGGCCCCACCCCGGCCAGCCGTGGGTCCGAAATCCGCGCCGCAAGCGCGGTCAATGTATTTGGCGCCGTTCAGGGCGACCCGAAGGTTTTCAAAAAGGTGGCGCCGGGCGCGGCCATCGCCATCGAAAAATCCTGACCCCGCTTTATCCTTGATCAACGGCGGCGATCAGATATAATCAAGCTGCAAGAAAACCACGCTCCGCGCAGAGGTGCCTCATGGCAAGAAAAACCGTTCTGGCCGTTGACGACGATCCGGTTGTGCTTGAGGCCATCAACTCCGCGCTCGGCGGCTCGTTCAACATCCTCATCTCACAGGACGGGCACGAGGGCATCATGCTGGCTGCGGAGCAGAAGCCGGACATCATTCTGCTCGACATCATGATGCCCGGCTTCGACGGCTTTTCCACGCTCATGCTTCTCAAGGACAACGACATCACCAGGGACATTCCCATCATCATGCTCACGGCCGTGGGCAAAAAAGACAAGATCATCACCGCGTTCCGCGACGGTGCTTCGGACTATATCCTGAAGCCGTTCAAGAAAGATCTGCTTATCCAGAAAATCAAGAAGCTGACCGGCGACACCGACTGACCCGCCGGCGCACCGGCGCTTTTCCCATGACGCATTCAACACAGTCAAAGCAGCAGGGCCGCGTGGTCATGCTCGGCATTGACGGCGTGCCGCACTCGTTCGTCACCGAACAAATGCGCCGGGGCCGGTTCCCGCATTTCCAGCAACTGCTCACCGAGGGCGACATGGCGCGCATGGCGTCGTCCGTGCCGCCCATCTCGTCCGTGGCTTGGACCTGTATCGCCACGGGCTGCAACCCCGCCGCGCACAATATCTTCGGGTTCGTGGACCGCCGCCCAAACCCCATCGAGATGTTCCTGCCCACGGCCATGGACCGCAAAGCCCCGGCCGTGTGGGACATCCTCGGCAACCGGTTCGGCAAAAAAGTCATCGTTATGAATGTGCCCGTGAATTACCCCCCGCGGGCCGTGAACGGCATTATGGTATCTTGCTTTCTGGCAACGGAACTCCAGAAGGCAACCTATCCCGCGGACTTCGCGCAGACGCTCGAAGCAATGGGCTATGTGATTGATGTGGACCCGTGGAAAGCGCGCGAGGACAAGGCCGCATTTCTCGATGATCTTTTCCATGCCCTGGACCGCCGCCTGCACGCCACTTTGCATCTCATGGATCATCACCCCTGGGATTTCTTCATGTCCCACATCATGGAAACCGACAGGCTGTGCCATTTCTTCTGGGAGGACTGGGAGAACGGTCACCCGCAGTTCGCGCCGCGCTTCATGGAGTTTTTCGACAAGGTGGACGCGTTTCTGGGCGAGGTGCGCGCGCGCATGCCACGGGACGCGCGCCTCGTGGTGCTTTCCGACCATGGGTTCTGCGCCCTGAAAAAAGAGGTGCACATCAATTGTGCGCTACGCGACGCGGGCCTGCTCTCGTTCAACACGGACCAGCCTAAAAACCTCGGGCACATCGCCGCCGCGTCAAAAGCCTACAGCATGATTCCCGGCCGCATTTTCGTAAATCTGCGCGGGCGTGAGCAGAACGGCTCGGTGACGCCGGGCGCCGAGTACGAGCGCGTGCGGGATCAGGTTGCGGAAACGCTTCTCGCGATCCGTGATCCCGAAGACGGCTCCCCTGTAATTAAATCCGTGCTGCGCCGCGAGGATATCTACAAGGGCGCGTTCTTCGAGTCCGCCGCGGACCTCGTGGCCCTGCCCTTCGACGGGTACGACCTCAAGGGCGCGCTGCACAGGGAGTCCATGTTCGAGAAAACGCAGCTCTGCGGCATGCACACAAGCCACGACGCCCTGTTCTACGCCGCGGGCCAGGTCGTGAACTGCGAGGACATGACCGTGCTTGATGTGCTGCCCTCGGTCCTGTCCTATTACGGCATCGAAATCCCCGGCCTCGAAGGCCGCAATGTGTTTCCGCTCAAAGACGAATAACCGGAGTTCTATGAAACAGTGCGTGGAATTGCACGCTCCGCAACCGGTTCCCGGCTGCATGGGCCGGAATGGTTAAACGGGCTTGCGAGGGCCGGCGTCAGGGGTTGTCTTTTTTCGGTCTTCCTAACATGTCCGCTTCCTTGCGCTCGACCTCGAAGCCCAAATTCTCTTCCACATCCAGATATCCCTTTATGTTCCATAAAAATGAAAGCTCCCACTGCATTCCGGGGACATACAACTTATCCTTGTCCGGCAAAATGAAAGAGCCGCTGAACTGGTTGACGCTTCCGCGCGTGAGGGTGGTGCGGCTGAAACTTTCTTTCTTTTCCTCGAATGCAATGGCGTCGTTTCTGGTTTTGGTGTTTGTAACCTTGAGTTTCACGAGGCAGTTGTTCAGAACAAACGGCTTCATGGCCGTGAATGACGCCGTGTATTCAATCATGTCGCCTGCCGCACGCACAGCCCCCGGATCTTTGATATTGCACTTGACCTCGAGCGCGTCCCCGGAGCCATACCTTTTTATGAGCTTCAGAGCCACAAAACCTAAAAACATTATGAAAAACACGCAGTATGTGCTCACGAAATTTGGGGTCTTGCCGGCATCCACGAAAATCGTAAACGGCGATGTCTTGATGGCGTTCCGATAGTCCGGCGGGGTTCTGGCCAGCAGTTTTGTGCGCAGCACGCCTTTGATGCGCATTGTCTCCTTAATCTCGCCCTTGTAGTCCCGTATCTTCGCTTTTGTGAACCCCGGTCTGCATTCGGTTTTTTTCTCGTCGTAGGGGGCCGCCATCCTCATAATGATTTTCTTCCCGCCCTGGCTTGCGATCATGTAAATGTACCGGTTGTAAGTTGGCCCGCCCTTGGTGCCAAAGACTTGATGACAGTACTCTCTCAAGGTGCTCTCATCCACCTGGATTTCCAGATCCGCCCATTTTTTCGTGACCAGTGCGCCCGGACTGCCGGCAATTTCAGCCACCGTTGTTTTGTGGGGCTTCTGGTTGAAAAACACCGACACGGGCTGCGGCGCGCCCATCTGCAAATCATTGAAAAAATACCCCGCGCAAACCGCAATAATAAGAATGGCAATAAGCCCCAGAACGGCATTCGTAATTTTGTCTTCCATGACTCCCCCCCCATTTCATTTGCATCTATTCTATCAAAAACGGCACATAGATAAAGAGTTTTTAAAATAGCAATCCAAACACAGTTAAAGTGCGCGAAGGGCGCACAACCCGGTTTTCAGGACCGGGCCTGTACGAAATATTGGAGCCTTTGCAGAGGCTTCTTCAGACCCATGCGGCGTCTATTTTTGGAGACTGTTATTGTGCGGGAGCCGCCCGCAGCGGTCACTGGGCGAGCACGATGATGAGCGGCACGGCCTTGGCGATTCGCGCCCAGCGGCGCAGCTTCTTGTTTTCGGGATGGTAGTAGCGGGCCATGTCCGCGGCCAGGGGCGCGAGCACCATGGCGTTCACGGCCCAGCGGTCCCAGCCAAGGTCCTGCTGCAGCTGCCACAGGTCGCTGTTCGGGTCGCTGTACCCGCGCACCGTGTACACCGCGGGCACCAGGATGTTTCCGAAGAACATGCCCTTTTTGAACGGATCGTCACGGTCAATGAGATTGGGCCAGCGCGTGAGCAAGAATTCGTTGGCCAGGTTCTGGTAAAGGATTCCGGAGTAGGCGATGAGCGCGTGATCGCTGCGGCCGCCCGGAACCTCGTTTCCCTGATTGTCAACATATCGCGGGCCGGAGGGTGAAGCCACCGCGCCGAAATCGTACATGGCGTCCGGGAACGGGAATTGCATGTCGTCGCCGAGGCGGTGGGCGAAAAGTATGGACAGCCCGGCCACGGTGTCGGCCTGGGCCGTGAAGGTGCGGTCCTCGCTGCGGCGGATGCGGGCATCGTGTCCGGTGAGGCGCGCGTTAATAAGATGGCCGGCCTCGTGCGCGGCCACGCCCGTGAACCCGCCCCCGAGCACGGGCCAGATGTCGCGGTCCTGGGTGAGCAGGTCGCCGTTGGCGCGCGGAGGGGCCTGGACCCTGGACCCGGTTAGTTCCGTGCTTTTCAGAAACCGGATCACGAGCTTGGCCGCAGCGTTCTCCACGGCGTGTTTCTTGATGCTGCGTGCGCGGTACCAGCCGCTGTACAGCTCGCGCGGCGGGCTGGAGTATGTGATGGTTTCGGTAAAAAGCTCCGCGCCGTTTCGCGTGGCCAGCAGGGTTGCGGTCACGCGCGCGTCAAGATAGGCGGCGCTGCTCAAGCCGCCGGCGAGCAGCATGCCTTTGGGGTTGGCGCGGCGGACCGTGTCCACGGACACGATGCGCAAGGTGAGCGCGATGTCGGGCTCGTGGTCCGCTGGTTCGCACCCGTTGGCTTGGAGCGCGGCCGAGGCCATGATATGCGCCGCGTCAGCGAATCCATGGTTTTGTTCTTCCAGCGTCACCAGGAAGTACGAGCAGTTTGCGCGCGCCGCCGCCGCGCAGCACATCAGCAGAAGGATTGTCGTAAGCAGAAATGTTTGTTTTCTCATAGTCTGGAATTTTAGCACAAAACCGCGGCGCATGCAGTCCGGCCGCGGCGTGCTGAACAAAATGGCTAACCTGCCCCTCACGCGCGCGTGGTTGTTGCCGGCAGGTTGGCATAACCGTCAATACGCGTGGCCGGGGAATCGCATTTTGCGCGAAGTGTGTTATCATGGATGGAGACATTTGACTCGGGTGCGGAGGCGTGCGCAATGCCAGCGATGGTGATACCCTATAACGGCAGCAGCCCTGTGGTGCATGAAACGGCGTTTGTGGCGGATTTCGCGGTGCTGGTGGGCCGCGTGACCCTGCGGCAGCACGCAAGCGTGTGGTTCCATTCGGTGCTGCGCGCGGACATCAACCGCATTGATGTGGGCGAGTACACCAACATCCAGGACGGCTGCATTCTGCATGTGGGAGACGAGCATCCGTGCGTGGTGGGCAGCTATGTGACCGCGGGCCACGGCGCGCGCATCCACGGGTGCACGGTCGAGGACAACTGCCTGGTGGGTATCGGGGCCATTATTCTGAACGGCGCGCGCGTGGGCGCCAACAGCGTTGTGGGCGCGGGCTGCGTGATCACCGAGGGCGCGGACATCCCGCCCTATTCCCTGGTGCTGGGCGTGCCCGGCAAGGTGTCCAGAACCCTAGAGCCGGGTCAGGAACACAGGATCCGGTACTGGGCGCAGAAGTATGCCCGGGTCAAGGACACCTATCTGGAGCGGCGCGACGAGCCGCAGTCCTGAAGCGCGGCGGCATGCCGCGGCCTCCGCGAACACGGCTTCCGCTATGCGAATCTGAATTTTCCCACACACAATAAAACCGCATCCGGGCGAACCCGGATGCGGGTGATATGTCTATCGGGGCATGGAGCGTGCTGCGGATCAGTGGCCGGGCGCGCGCAGGAAGGACGGGATGTCGAGGTCGTCCTGCTTGTCCTGCCTGGGCCGCGGCGGCTGTTTGGCCGCGAATTTCTGGTGCGGCTGCTCCTGCTCTTCGCGGGGCACCACCAGGCGTGCGGCTTCGCCGAAGCCCGTGGCCAGCACGGTGATGCGCACCATGTCGTCGAAGGACTCGTCAATCACGGTGCCGAAGATGATGTTGGCGTTTTCGTCGGCGATGTTGGACACGATTTCGGCGGCGGCGTTGACTTCGTGCAGGCTCAAGTCGCGCCCGCCGGTGATGTTCATGAGGATGCCCTGCGCGCCCTGGATCGAGGATTCGAGCAGGGGGCTGTTGATGGCCATTTCCGCGGCTTCCATGGCGCGGTGCTCGCCGTGGCCTTCGCCGATGCCGATGAGGGCCGATCCTGCGTCGTGCATGATGGTGTGGATGTCGGCGAAGTCCAGGTTGATGAGTCCGGGCACCACGATGAGGTCGGACACGCCCTGCACGCCCTGGCGCAGAACATCGTCGGCCATGCGGAACGCCTGCTGCAGCGGGGTGTCCGGCTCGATGATCTTGAGCAACTGGTCGTTGGGAATGGTGATGAGCGTGTCGCAGTTGGCCTTGAGGGCGCGCGCGCCTTCGTCGGCCACTTTGGAGCGGCGTTTGCCCTCGAACCCGAAGGGCTTGGTGACCACGCCCACGGTGAGTGCGCCGGCCTCGCGCGCCACTTCGGCCACGATGGGCGCCGCGCCCGTGCCC
>JAGUYV010000276.1 GCA_020061125.1 bacterium
CGCGCCCCATTGACATTGATATCCTGCTTTACGGCGATCTTTCCGTTAACGAACCGGACCTGGTGATTCCGCATGAGGAACTCGGCAACCGGCTCTTCGCTCTGGTTCCGCTGCTGGCCGTGGCCCCGGATCTGCCCATGCCCGCGCCCCGCGGCGGATCCGTGCGCGCGTTCGCCGTGCCGCGCATCCTCGCCCTCCGCGATTCCGGCCAGATAATCCGCAAAATTTATTGAATTATCTTTTGATCAGGTTTAGGATCAGGTTAGAAGCTGCTTGGAGCCTTCGCCGCCCGAGACAGTGCAACTAAACGCTATTCCGCACAAGGCGCTCCGAGTATGTATGAGCGCCTTTTTCATGGGAGGAACCGTTTTGAAAGTAACAGTCAATACGCTCAAGGAAATGAAGTCCAACGGTGAGAAAATCACCATGCTCACGGCGTACGACTACCAGTTTGCGCGCATCCTGGATGCGGCCGGAGCCGATACCTTGCTCGTGGGCGATTCCCTGGGCAATGTGATGCTGGGTTACGCCAACACCCTGCCGGTGACCATGGACGAGATGATCCACCACACCAAGGCGGTGGCGCGCGCGGCCAAACGCGCGTTCGTGATCTTCGACATGCCGTTCATGAGCTATCAGGTGTGCGTAGAGGATGCGGTGTTTAACGCGGGCCGCGCGGTCAAGGAGACCGGGGCCGAGTGCGTGAAGCTCGAGGGCGGCGGCCCCCTGGCCGCGGAGGTCACGGCCGCCATCGTGGAGTGCGGCATCCCCGTATGCGCGCATCTGGGCCTCACCCCGCAGTCCGTGAACGCCATGGGCGGATTCGTGGTGCAGGGCAAGGCCCTGGCCAAGGCAAAGGAAATTCTGGATCACGCGCTCATGCTGCAGGCCGCGGGCGCGTGCATGGTGGTGCTCGAAGCCGTGCCTTGGAAGCTGGCCCAGATTCTCACCGAAAAACTCGACATCCCCACCATCGGCATCGGCGCGGGGCCGCACTGCGACGGCCAGGTGCTCGTGGTGCACGATATGTTCAACATGTCCGGCCGCGTGCCGCCCAAGTTCGCCAAGGTGTTCGAGGATGTGGAAAAGATCATGACCCGCGGCGCAAAGAATTATGTCAAGGAAGTCAAAGCCGGAACCTTTCCCGAGACCTCGCACTCGTTCGCCATTGACGACGCGGTGATCGCGAAACTCAAGCCCGCGTCCAGGAAGAAGGCGGCCAGGAAGTAATGCAGGTCATCGAGACGCCGCAAGCCATGCAGGACTTCGCCCGCGACGCGCGCGCGCAGGGCCGCTCCATCGGCCTCGTTCCCACCATGGGCTACTTCCACGAGGGGCACCTGTCCCTCATGCGCGCCAGCGCCGCGGAAAACGACATCACCATAACATCCCTGTTCGTGAACCCCACGCAATTCGGCGCGCACGAGGATCTGGACAAGTATCCGCGCGATGTGGAGCGGGACTGCGACCTGGCCCGGGGCGCGGGCGTGGATATCATGTTCACCCCAACCAACGAAATGATGTACCCGCCCGGATACCGCACCTACATCCGGGTCGAGGAGTGGAGCGACATGCTCTGCGGGGTCACTCGGCCCATCCACTTCCGGGGCGTGGCCACGGTGTGCTGCAAGCTGTTTAACATCTGCATTCCCCGCCGCGCGTACTTCGGCCTCAAGGATGCGCAGCAGTGCCTCATCATCAAAAAAATGGTCGAGGACCTGAATCTGGATGTGGAAATAAAGCCCATGCCCCTGGTGCGCGAGGCCGACGGCCTTGCCATGAGCTCGCGCAATGTATATCTGTCCGAAGCCGAGCGCCGGGACGCGCTGCGCATCAGCCAGGCGCTGTTCATGGCGCGGGACATGATCGCCGCGGGCGAGACCTCGGCCGCAGCAATCCGCGGGGCCATGCGCGATCACATCGAACAATCGCCCCTGGCGAAAATAGATTACATCGAGACCGTGGACAGCCGCACCCTGGCGTCCGCGGACACCGTAAAACCGGGCGTTCTCATCGCCGCGGCCGTGTTCTTCGGCCCCACGCGGCTGATTGACAATATTATCGTTGAAGGTTGAACCGCTTTTTATTATGACAAAAGAATCAGTAAGGGGGACCTGATGATCAGGCACTTCTGCAAAGCAAAGATTCACCGGGCCACAATCACCGAGGCCAACCTGGATTACATGGGGAGCATCACCATATCCACGGAGCTGATGGAAGCGGCGAACCTGTACCCGTACGAAAAGGTGCAGGTGGTGGACATAGACAACGGAGCGCGCCTGGAGACCTATGTGATCCCCGGCGAGCGCCGGGCCGGCGAAATCTGCCTCAACGGCGCGGCCGCGCGCCTTGTCCACAAGGGCGACCGGGTCATCATCATTTCCTACTGCATGCTCGACGAAAAGGAAATCCAGGGCTTCCGCCCGCGCGTGGTGTTCGTGGACGAGGCCAACAAAATCACGGAGATCAAGGACCACGAGATCGCGTTCGCCACGCACCTGCAGGTGGTGTCCGAGGCGCGCTGACCCCCGCGTTTGACTTTCTCCAGACCCCGGGTTATCCTGTCATACAGTTGATATCTGGTACCATTTTACCGCTTTAGCGCCGAGGATTCGCAATGACCACACAGGAAACCGCAGAAAAAATTCAGCGCCTCAAACAGGAACGCAACGCCGTGATTCTGGCCCACAATTACCAGATCCCGGAAGTGCAGGACATCGCCGACCACACCGGGGACTCCCTGGAGCTGGCCCGCATCGCCTCCAAAACCGATTACGATGTGATCGTGTTCTGCGGCGTGATGTTCATGGCCGAAACCGCCAACATTCTTTGCCCGCAGAAAACCACGCTTATCCCCGACCCCAAAGCCGGGTGCCCGCTCGCGGATATGATTGACCTCAAGAAGCTGCAGAAGCTCCAGGCCCAGCACCCGGACGCGGTCACGGTCTGCTATGTGAACTCCAGTGCAGAGGTCAAGGCCCACAGTGATGTGGTGTGCACATCGGCCAACGCGGTCAAGATTGTGGCCTCCATTGACAAGCCCATCATCTTCGTCCCCGACAGGCACCTGGGCGATTACGCCGCGAAAAAGACCGGCCGCGAAATCATCCTCGGCCCGGGCTGGTGCCCCACGCACTACAACATTGACCCCGACGACATCAGGGATCTCAAGAACAAATACCCGGACGCCGAAGTTGTGGTGCATCCCGAGTGCACGCGCGAAATTCTGGCCCTGGCCGACCACATCTGCAGCACCTCGCAGATGATCCGCGCCGTGGCCGCTTCCAGCGCGCCGCGCTTCATCATCGGCACCGAGCAGGGCCTTCTGCACAGGCTCAAAAAGGATAACCCGGACAAGGAATTCCTCACCCCCGGCCCGTGCCTGTGCCCGAACATGAAAAAAATTACGCTGGACAAAGTTCTGCGGTCCCTCGAGACCATGGAACACAAAGTGGTGGTGCCCGAGCCGGTTCGCACGCAGGCGCTCACCGCGCTGGAGAGAATGCTCGAATATGTCTGAACACACACTGAAAAAAGTCGGCTTGATCGGCTGCGGCGCCATCGGCACGCGCATCGCAAGAGCCATTGACACCGGGGAACTCAAGGCCGCGCTCGCGGGCGTGTGCGACATTGATCCGCAACGCGCGCGCACCCTGTCCGAGTCTCTGAACGGCAAACCGCCCATCATGAGCGCCGCGCAGATCGTGGACGCCGCGGACATCGTGGTCGAGGCCGCTCATGTGTCCGCGGTCCCGGAAGCCGTGGACCTGTGCATCGAAAAGGGCAAAGACCTCATGGTCATGAGCGTGGGCGGGCTGACCCCGGAGCACTTCGAACGCTTCGAGAACAGCGCCGTGAACCTGTACATGCCATCGGGCGCGGTGTGCGGGCTGGACGGCGTGCTCGCCTCCAACCTCGAACACATTGACACCGTGACCCTCACCACGCGCAAGCCCCCGGCCGGACTCAAGGACGCCCCCTTCATCGTTCAGAACAACATTGACCTCGACAGCCTCACCGCTGAAAAAACCGTGTTTGAAGGCTCGCCCGCGCAGGCCATCAAGGGCTTCCCCAAGAACATCAATGTGGCCACCACCCTTTACAACGCAGCGAATGTGGACGGCAAGTTCCGCGTGCGCATCGTGGCCGACCCGGCCGTGCACAGCAACATCCACGAAATCAATTTGAGCGGCGCGCTCGGCAGCATCCGCATCACCGTGGAGAATGTGCCCTCGCCGGACAACCCGCGCACCAGCGCCCTGGCTTACTACTCGGCCATCGCCACGCTGCGCAAAATCCTGTCCCATGTGAAAATCGGCACCTAAGACCCGGCGCGGTGGATCCCCGGCGCCGCGCCGTTCCCGGAGTCGCACACCCGCCATGAATACTCTCCAACCCGAACACTACACGGACCTCGTGAAACGCGCCCTGGCCGAAGACATCGGCGGCGGCGACATTTCCACGCAATGCCTGAACCTGGGCGATCGCCGCGCACGCGCCGTGCTCAAGGCCAAGGACAACGGCATCCTCGCGGGCCGCGATGTGGCCGCCGCATGCTTCCGCGAACTCGACCCGGACGCAGCCATCGAATTCAAAATCGAGGACGGCGCACGCCTGCGCGACGGCGATGTGATTATGGAAATCACGGGCCGCGCGGACGCGCTCCTCTCCGCCGAGCGCACGGCCCTCAACTTTCTCCAACGCTTGAGCGGCATCGCCAAATACACCTTTCTGATGACCCAGCAGGTCTACGGCCTCAAGTCGAAAATCTACGACACGCGAAAAACCACGCCCGGCATGCGCATGCTCGAAAAATACGCCGTGCTCATGGGCGGCGGCACAAACCACCGCATCGGCCTGTTCGACCAGGTGTTGCTCAAAGACAACCACATCCTGCTCGCGGGCGGCGTGGCCAACGCCGTGAACGCGGCCAGAAAGAGCCTCGGCAAAGACGCATTCGTGGAAGTGGAAGTCGAAACCATGGACCAGGTGCGCGAAGCCCTGGACGCGGGCGCGAACCGCATCATGCTCGACAACATGAGCTTTCTCGAAATCGAGGAAGCCGTGAAGCACATAGACGGCCGGGCCGAGGTCGAGGTGTCCGGCGGCGTCACCCTGCTCACCGTCGGAACCATCGCGGATATGAATGTGGATGTCATTTCCGTGGGCGCCATCACGCACTCCGCGGACGCCCTGGACATCAGCATGGATTTTCAGCCGGAATGAACCCCTCGGGAGACCCCTATGCTACTGGCCATTGATGTCGGCAACACCAACATCGTGCTCGGCGTGTTCGAGGACGAAAACCTGCGCACGCACTTCCGGCTCTCCACCTCGCGCCAGCGCACCGTGGATGAATACGGGCTGCAGATCATCGCCCTGCTGCGCACCCAGAACATCCGCCCCGCCGACATCCACGATGTGATCATTTCCACCGTGGTCCCGCCCATCACCGACACCCTGGCCGAGACCTCCCGCAAATACTTTAACGCCGAAGCCCTGTTCGTGGACCCCGGCGTGAAGATCGGCATCAACATCAAATACGAAAACCCCAAGGAAGTGGGCGCGGACCGCATCGTGAACGCCGTGGCCGCCATGGCCGTGTACGGCGGCCCCGTCATTGTGGTGGACTTCGGCACCGCCACAACCTTCTGCGCCATCAACGACAGGGCCGAATATCTGGGCGGCGCCATCGCGCCGGGCGTGGGCATCTCCATGGAAGCCCTGTTCCGCGCAGCCGCCAAGCTGCCCCGCGTGCAGTTCAAGCGCCCGGCGCGCATCATCGGCAAGAACACCGTCGAGTCCATGCAGTCCGGCATGTTCTACGGGTTCGTGTCCCAGGTGGACGGCATCGTCACGCGCATGAAGGCCGAACTCGGGGAAGACGCAAAAGTTGTGGCCACCGGCGGCATCGCGCCCCTCATCGCACCGGATTCCCAGACCATTGACCATGTGTCCCCGCTGCTTACCCTCGAGGGGTTGCGCCTCATTTACGAAAAAAACCGCACGCCGTAAAAGCCCGGAGCCTCGGCTTCCGGCAAAATCCATTCGCCAACTCTCCGTCGCCGGTTTTTCATTCGCCTTGCATCAGATATTTTGGATTCTTGAATGCCGGGTGGATTTTACCAGCGCTCTTCGAGCGGCTTGATGATGTGGGGCGCGTAGCGGCCGGATTTGAGCGCTTCCACGAGCTGGGATTCATCTTCGATATCGTCGGCGAACTCTGTGACCACCGCACCCACATCGCCGATGCGGTGTGCGTCGCTGCCCCCGATTCCGTGGATGCCGGTGGCCGCGCAGAAGGCTTTTCCCATGGCGTTCTCCTCGGCGGACGAAAGCCCGTTGTACATCTCGATGACCTGGAAAATGCGAGCGAACTCGGTTTCCTCCAAGGGCCGGTCTATGGCGCCGCTGTACCACCCGAACGGCTGGCGCCAGGGGTGCGCGGGAATCACGATGCCGCCCGCATCGCTCACGCGCTTGATGACCTCCCCGGCAGGCGGCACGCCCTTGATGTCGATGTGATAGCCGTACACCAGCAGGTGCCCTTCACGGGACATGACCTCCATGCCCCCGAGCACGAGAAAATCAAACTGCCGCGCGATCTCCTTCATCACCCGTCCGCCCTCGAGGGTGTCGTGCTCGGTCACGCAGATTGCGTCCAGCCCCTTGTCCATGGCGCGCCGGATGCACTCTTCGGGATCTATGAGGCTGCATGTGGACGAAATCATGGTGTGGATGTGCATGTCAATGATCATCGCAGACGCTCCGGGATGCGGTCGTAAACGAGTTGCGGAAAAGCGGCGAGAACATCGGATCTGGGGATTCCTTGGAGAGCGGCCGCTGCACGGTCGCGCTGCTCACGGGCCAGCGCCGCGGC
>JAGUYV010000186.1 GCA_020061125.1 bacterium
GCGGGCGATCCGCCGCTGGCCATGGCCGCGTTCCGCAAAATCATGACCAACCACCCGGAATCTCCCCACGCCCTGCGCGCGGGCCTTGCCATCGCGCACATGTCCCTGTCTCTTTACAGCGATCCGGCCGCGGCGCACCAGTACCTGGCTTGGGTCATGGGCGCGGCCCCGCACTCGCCCGAGGCCGCGCAGGCGCGCGCCATGATAGCTTCCATTCACAGGCTCTGAATTGATTTCAAAAGAACGCATACCGAATTCCGGGCGCGCTCTGCACAAATCCGTGAGCCTGCCGCCGGTGTCCATTTCTGTCAAATTCGGCTATAATTATGCGCGAAACGCTTATGGCTGGCATGGAATTCAGAAAACACCCGGCGCCGGGCCAGCAGCAGGTCTCGGCGCTTTCCGCGGCGGTCAAGATTCTGACCGTGACCGCGTTTGTGATGTTCTTCAATTTTGTGCCGCGGCTGGTGCAGCGCGTGTACAACCTCACGAGGCCGCAAAGCTCCGCAGCCGAGTACATGAACACGAATGTGGAGTATGTGACCATCGCGGGCGTGGTGCTGGGCGCGCTCATCGGCATGGCGCTGTCGCCGCAGATCGAGAATGCGATGCTGCAGACGCACCGGCAGCTTGCCCGTGCGCTGCGCCGCTACCCCCCGCAGGTCATGGCCTCTTCCAGCATCGGCGTGGTCGTGGGCCTGATTTTCGCCACCCTGATTTCCATGCCCGCGCACATGTTCTTTCCCGAACAGCGCACGGCCGGGCTGCTGATCGCGGTTTCGTGCGCCCTGATTTTCGGGTATCTGGGAGGCCTGATGTTCAGCCGCCTGAACCTGTGGGGGGCCGCGCCGGGCGCATCGCCCGATTCCCCGGCCGGCGCCGCCGCGCCCAAGGTGCTCGACAGCAGCGTGATTATTGACGGCCGCATCGGCAGGCTCTGCCAGGAGCGGTTCATCGAGGGCCGCATTCTGATCCCGTCGCCCGTGCTCAACGAGATCCAGCGCATCGCGGACGACACGGACAAGGTGCGGCGCGAGCGCGGACGCAACGCCCTGGCGCTCATCAGCCAGTTGCGCGACATGGAGGGCGTGAACCTGGAAGTGGTGGATGTACGCCGCGACAGGGACAGCTTCGACGAAAGTGTGGACGCGCAGCTCGTGGCCTACGCCAAGCGCATCGGCGGCGTGCTGGTGACCAACGACTTCAACCTCACCAAGGTGGCCGGGCTGCG
This sequence comes from bacterium, assembly GCA_020061125.1. GTDB lineage: Bacteria > UBP15 > UBA6099 > UBA6099 > DSWB01 > DSWB01. Next base: position 1,232 of record JAGUYV010000186.1, read on the forward strand.
CGGCGTGCGCGTGTACAACCTCAACCTCCTGGCCAACGAGTTCCGCAAAACCCTGCTGCCCGGCGACACGGTCGAAGTGCATGTGGTCAAGTACGGCAAGGAGGGCGGCCAGGGCATCGCCTACCTGGACGACGGCACCATGGTCGTGATCGAGAGCGGCGACAAGTTCATCGGCGAAGCCATCGTGGTCGAGGTCAGCAGCATCATGCAGACCGTGGCCGGCCGCCTCATCTTCGCGCGCTTGGCCCCCAACCGCGAGCCGACCGTGCAGTAGCGGCTCCCGACCGGAACAATCCCCCTGTTCATCCCGTTGTGATTTTCGCATATGATATCTGCATGGCCAAACCTGCGGAAAAAACATCGTTGAAGAGGTGACGCGCATGGAACTCAAGGGAAAAAAAGTGGCGGTGCTTGTGGAGAACCTGTACCAGGAGCTTGAGGTGTGGTATCCCGTGCTGCGGTTCCGCGAGGCCGGGGCCGCCGTGAAAATCGTCGGCCCGAAAAAAGGCGAGTACGCGAGCAAGCTGGGCTATCCGGCCGTGGCGGACGCGGCCGCATCCTCGGTCAGGGCCGCGGACTTCGACGCCATCGTGATCCCCGGCGGGTTCGCGCCGGACCGCATGCGCATGGACCGGGCCATGGTCAAACTCGTGGCCGACGGCATCAAGCAGGGCAAGTGCGTGGCCGCCATCTGCCACGGCGGATGGATGCTGTGCTCGGCCCGAGGCGTCGAGGGCAAAAAGCTCACCAGCTATGTGGCCATCAAGGATGACATGATCAACGCCGGCGTCAAATGGGTGGACAAAGAAGTGGCCGTGGACGGCAACATCGTCACCAGCCGCAAGCCCGACGACCTGCCCGCATTCTGCCGCGCCATCATTGAGATGATCAAATAAGGCGATCTGGCCCGCATTGTCGCAGACTGCTCCAAACCGCAGCAACGAGAGGAAACCGCATGGACTATCACATTCGATATAAAGGCGAGAAGGGCCACATTCCCGTGGTGCGAGTTGGCGACGGGGGCCTGAAGCTGATTTCATTTGACCTGCTGCTGTTCGACGAGGGCATGGAGTACTGCGAGGACACGGGCGGCAGCGAAGCGTGCATTGTGATCCTGGGAGGCAACGCCACAGTGAGCTGCGGAGGCAAAACCTGGGAGCACATCGGACTGCGGCGCGATGTGTTCGACGGACCCGCCGCGGCTGTGTATGCGCCCCGGGATTCGCGATTCGAGTTCAGGGCCGCGAGCGGCCCGGTCGAGGCCGCGGTGCTGCGCACGCTCACGCACGAGACATTCGAGCCGGCTTACATCCCGCCCGATATGGTGAACATCGTGCACCGGGGCAAGGACAACTGGAGCCGCACCGTGCACGACATCCTCGACCACCGTACGCCAGCGGGCAACATGCTGGTGGGCGAAACCTTCAGCCCGCCGGGAAACTGGTCCAGCGCGCCCCCGCACCGGCACGATGTCGAGGATCCGCCCAATGAAACCGACCACGAGGAAATCTACCTGTTCAAGGTCAAGCCCGAGCAGGGCTTCCAGCTCATCCGGCTCTATACCGACGACTACGCACTGAACACCGCGTATTGCGTGGAGCAGAACGACACCGTGATCATCACGAGGGGCTATCACCCGGTGGCCGCAGGGCCGGGATATCAGGGCTATTACCTGTGGCTGCTGGCGGGCCGGTCGCGCACAATCTGCCCGCGCGACGACCCGCGCCACGCATGGCTCAAAAACACATGAGCCGCGCCGCGCACGCGCTTTTTTCCGTAAAGTTTGCTGACAGAATGTAAAGACAACCAACACCGCGCGCACAGCGAGTGCTGATTCTGCATGAGTTTCGAAATTTCCCAACACGCAAATCACGGGCGGCGTGGAGATGCAGGACGGTTCCGGCGGGACAAATTACTGCTCGTGAAAACCTCCGGTTAAACCTGTAAACGGCGCCGCACAGCCGAGTGTTCAACTTCAAATGCATGATTCTGGCATCATAATTGCATAAACCCATGTCAGGCAATTCGGGATAGGAAGTGCGGTTGTTTCCATGCGGGCAGCCGGAACGGCGGTATGCGCGCAAAGCGGAAACCCCGCGAACGGCGGGCTTGAGGCGAAATGCCGCGAAAGCCCCAGGTTGAATGCGCCCTGGAACCGGGGGAGGAGACGCGCCATGACCAAAATCGCGCAACTGGAGAAATCAATCAAAAAGCTGGACAGGAACAAGGGGCCGCTGATCCCGCTGCTGCAGCAGACCCAGGCCATCTACGGGTGGCTGCCCGAGGAGGCGCTGCGGCACATCAGCGAAGCGCTGGACATCCCGTTGAGCAAGGTGTACGGGGTGGTCACCTTTTATTCCCAGTTCTACCTCAAGCCGCGGGGCCGGCACTGCATCAAGTCGTGCCAGGGCACGGCGTGCCATGTGCGCGGCGGCAAAAATGTGCTGCAGGCGCTGGAACACCACCTCGAGGTTTCCGAGGGCGGCACCACCAAGGATTTGAAGTTTTCGCTGGACACGGTGGCGTGCCTGGGCACCTGCTTCCTGGCGCCGGTGGTCATGGTGAACGAGGACTACTACGGCGATGTGGCGCCCAAGGAAGTGCCCAAAATTCTGAAAAACTACGAGTGACGGCCGCGCGCCGCACAGCCCGCACAAGGAGAGGATCCTGCCATGAAACTCAAGGACACAACTCGGGAACGACTCAAGAGCGTGGCCGAACTGGACGCGCTGCGCCGAAAACTCAAGGCCGCCCGCGACCCCAAGAAAGTCACGGTTCTGATGTGCATGACCGGTTGCCGGGCCAAGGGCGCGGACAAGGCCGCCGCGGCCCTGCGCCACGAGATCGGCAACTTCCGCCTCAAGGACAAGGTGGACATCGTGGAGACCGGCTGCCACGGGTTCTGCTCCATGGCCCCGGTCATGGTCATCGAGCCGTTCGGGTACATGTATTGCAAGGTCACGGCCGAGGACATGCACGAGGTCGCGCGCACCACGCTCAAGACCGGCGAGGTCATCGAGCGCCTGTGCTACGAGGATCCCATCACCGGCGCGCGCATCCCGCTCAACAAGGACATTCCATTCTATAAGAACCAGAAAAAGATCGTGCTGCGCAACTGCGGCGTGATAGACCCCACGCTGATCGAGCACTACATTGAGCGCGACGGGTACGCGGCCCTGGGCATGATTCTGTCCCAGGGGGTGAAGCCGGACAAGGTGGTGGAGATGGTCAAGAAGTCCGGGCTTCGCGGCCGCGGCGGCGCCGGGTTCCCCACGGGCATCAAGTGGCAGCTCGCCCACGACCAGCAGAACCCCACCAAGTATCTGGTGTGCAACGCGGACGAAGGCGACCCGGGCGCGTTCATGGACCGCGCCGTGCTCGAGGGCGACCCGCACACGGTCATCGAGGGCATGCTGGTGGGCGCGTACGCCATGGGAGCGTCCCAGGGCTATGTATACTGCCGGGCGGAGTATCCCATCGCCGTGCGCCATGTGAAGATGGCCATCGAGCAGGCCGAGGCCTGCGGGCTGCTCGGGGACAACATTCTCGGCTCGGACTTCTCGTTCCACATCAAGCTCAAAGAGGGCGCGGGCGCGTTCGTGTGCGGCGAGGAAACCGCGCTCATGGCCAGCATCGAGGGCGAGCGCGGCATGCCCCGGCCCCGGCCCCCGTTCCCCATCCAGAGCGGCCTGTGGGGCTGCCCCACCTGCATCAACAATGTCGAGACCCTGGCCAACATCGCGCCCATCATCACCCGCGGGCCGGAGTGGTACGCGGGCATGGGCACCGAAACCAGCAAGGGCACCAAAATCTTCGCCCTGGCCGGCGCCATCAACAACACCGGCCTGGTGGAAGTGCCCATGGGCATCACCCTTCGCGAGATTATCTTCGATGTGGGCGGCGGCATCCTCGAAAACAAGCGGTTCAAGGCCGCGCAGACCGGCGGCCCGTCCGGCGGCGTGATCCCGGCCGACTTCATTGATCTGGCCATTGACTACGACTCCCTGGCCAAGGTGGGCGCCATCATGGGCAGCGGCGGCCTCATCGTCATGGACCAGGGCAACTGCATCGTGGACATCGCCAAATTCTTCCTCAACTTCACCTGCAGCGAGTCCTGCGGCAAGTGCACGCCGTGCCGCATCGGCCTCACCCGCATGCTCGAAATTCTCAACAAAATCTCGCGCGGCGAGGGCGTGCCCGAAGATCTTGAGACTCTCGAAACCATGGCGCGCGTGATCAAGGACTCGGCCCTGTGCGGCCTGGGCCAGACCGCGCCCAACCCCGTGCTCACTTCCGTGCAGCATTTCCGCGACGAGTACATGGCGCACATCGTTGACAAAAAATGCCCGTCCCTGAAATGCAAGGCTCTGATCACTTATTCGATAGACCAGGAGCTGTGCCGCATGTGCGGCATCTGCAGCAAGTCCTGCCCCACCGGCGCCATCACCGGCCAGGTCAAGAAGAAAGGCCAGGAGGGCGTGCCGTTCCACATAATGGAAGACACATGCAACAAGTGCGGCATGTGCTACTCGATGTGCCCGTTCGGCAGCGTGGCGCTGGCCTGACGCGGGCCGCGCGCATTCCCTTGAGAGGTGAAGAAAATGGACAAGATAACACTCACGATAGACGGAAAGGAAGTGGCCGTGGACAAGGGGGCCACGGTTCTGGCGGCGGCGCGCGCGGCCGGGGTCACAATACCCACGCTTTGCTGGCTCGAGGGGGTGCAGGCCATCGGCGCGTGCCGCATGTGCGTGGTCGAGGTGCAGGGCGCGCGCACCCTTCAGGCCTCATGCGTGCTGCCCGCGGCACAGGGCATGGTCGTCAAAACGCACTCCCCGCGCGTGCGCGAAGCCCGCAAGATGATCCTGCAACTAATCCTCTCCGACCACCGCATGGAGTGCCCCACCTGCGCCCGCAACATGAACTGCGAGCTGCAGGCCCTGGCCAAGGAATACGGCATCGTGGACATCCCGTTCGAGGGCGCGAAATCCTCGGTGCGCATTGACGATTCCTCCCCGTCGCTGATCCGCGACGCGAGCAAGTGCATTCTGTGCCAGCGCTGCGTGACCGTGTGCCACGAGATCCAGACCGTGGGCGCGCTGTTCCCGGCGCACCGCGGGTTCGCCACCACGATCTCGACCGCGTTCGATCTGCCTCTGGGCGAGGCCGCGTGCGTGAACTGCGGACAGTGCGCCCTGGTGTGCCCGGTGGGCGCCATTGTGGAGCGGGACGACACCGAGAAAGTTTGGCACGCCCTGGCCGACCCGGACAAAGTTGTGGTGGTGCAGACCGCGCCTGCAATCCGCGCAGCCATCGCCGAGGAGTTCGGACAGGCCCCGGGCAAGGCCGTCACCGGCCAGATGGTGGCCGCTCTGCGCCGCCTTGGCTTCGACAAGGTGTTCGACACCCAGTTCACCGCGGACCTCACCATCATAGAGGAGGGCAACGAGCTGCTGCACAGGGTCCAGGATGGCGGCCCGCTGCCGCTGATCACCTCGTGCAGTCCGGGCTGGGTCAAGTTCATCGAGCATTTCTACCCCGAGCTGCTCAAGCATGTGTCCTCGTGCAAGTCCCCGCAGCAGATGTTCGGCTCCATAGCCAAAACCTGGTACGCGCAGCAGATCGGCAAGAAGCCCGAGGACATGTTCGTGGTGTCCATCATGCCGTGCACGGCCAAGAAGTTCGAATGCCAGCGGCCCGAGATGTACGACAGCGGGGTGCAGGATGTGGATGTGGTGCTGACCACGCGCGAAACCGCTCGCATGATCAAGCAGGCGGGCATCAACCTGCTGGAACTCGAGGACGAAATGTTCGACGACCCGCTGGGCGAGTCCACGGGCGCGGCCGTAATTTTCGGCGCGTCCGGCGGCGTGATGGAAGCGGCGCTGCGCACGGTGTACGAAGTGGTCACTAAAAAGCCGCTCGAGAACCTGGACTTCGAGGATGTGCGCGGGCTTAAAGGCGTGCGCGCAGCCACGGTCAAGGTGGGGGACCTGGATGTCAAGGTGGCGGCCACGAGCGGCCTGGGCAATGCGCGCGTGCTGCTCGATGCGATCCGCGACGGCAAGGCCGATTATCACTTCATCGAGATCATGGCCTGTCCGGGCGGGTGCCTGGGCGGCGGCGGCATGCCCATTCCCACAAACTGGCCCGTGCGCGAGGCCCGCGCCAGAGCCATTTACGAGGAGGACAAGAGACTGCCCATCCGTAAGTCGCACGAAAACCCGTTCATCAAGAAAATCTATGATGAATTCCTCGAGGAACCCCTCGGGGAGAAATCCCACAGCCTGCTTCACACGCACTACACCAAACGGGGCGTGTGAGATTCGCGGCACGCTGTGACAGGCGGTTCACATGGACAAGCCAGCCACTGGCGACAACGGACAACTGCATAGGACGGAGCGGCTCGGATGGGTTTCGGTAGTCCTTGCAGGTTGTGCGATGATCCCGGCCGTGCTAATCGCGGCCGGGGTCTCGCACCCTCTTGCGCACGCCGCACTGGTGCTGCTCCTGGGCGCGGGCCTGCTCGGGCTGATGACCTGGTATCTGCGGGTGCGGCGCTCGGTGCGAAAGCTCAACGAGCTTATCACCGGCCTGTATGAAAAATCGCGCGAGCAGGATATGGAATACCACAAGCTCGAAGAGCTGCGCACCCTGCAGAAGACCTCCATGCGCACGGCGTCGCACCAGTTGCGCGCCCCGCTCGCCGCGCTCCAGAGCTGCCTGTCCGTGCTGCTCGCGGCCGAGGACATTGATGCGGAAGACGCGCACAGACTGCTGCACGACGCGGCCGCGCGCGGCGACGACATGATGGAACTGGTCAACGACATCCTGGGCCTGGCGCAGGCCGAATCCGCGGCGCGCATCGAAACCGAGGTGGACACGGAAGACATAGATGTGGAGCAGGCCGTTCGCGAGATCGTGAACTTTTTCTCACCGCGCGCAAAAGAGCGCGGCGTAACCTACCGGGTGGAAGTCAAGAACCCGCCCGGCGCGCTCAAGGCGAACCGCAAGCTGTTCAACCAGGTCGTTCTGAACCTTGTCAGCAACGCATTCAGGTATTCGGACGAGGGCCGTGAGGTGATCGTGACCCTGGACTCGCCCGAGCCGGACAGGCTCACCATGGAAGTGCGGAACTGGGGCCTGGTCATTGCGCCAGAGGAACGCGAGAAGATCTTCGAAGATTTCTGGCGCAGCGACGAGGCCCGAAGGCGCGTGAAACGCGGCACCGGCCTGGGCCTGTCCATCGTGAGGAACATCATCGAGTTCCGCGGCGGAAGCATCCATGTGGAGAGCGACGCCGAAAACGGCACCCGGTTCATCGTGGACATTCCGCGACACAGAAAGGGCGTGGATCACAATGGCAAAAGCAAAGAGTAAGGCTCCGGCCAAGGCGGCCAAACCGGAAAGCCCCAAAAAGGATCCCAAACCGGCCGGCCGCAGGAAGATCCTCATCATCGAGGACGACCCGGCCATCGTGGACTCCCTGGTCGTGCTGCTCAAGGGCAAATTCGATCTGGACGCGGCCAACGACGGCGAGGAAGGGCTTATCAAGGTCAAGTCCTTCAAGCCCGACCTCATCATCCTCGACCTGCTCATGCCGGGCCGGGACGGGTTCGATGTGGCGCGCCGCATCAAGGGCGACCCCAAGCTCAAGGGCATCCCAATCATCGCCCTGTCCTCCTTCACCGAGCTGTACGACATGAACTTCGGCCAGGGCGGCGCCGAGAAGACCCTGCCCACCGAGGTGTATCTCACCAAGCCCCTGGACCCGGCCACGCTTCTGCGCGAGATCAAGGAACACCTGGGCTGAACCATCACAGGACGGCCCCGCGCCCGGCACAGGACCGCCCGGAAAGGGCACGATCATGGCTACGCTGACGCAGAGCTTCATTGACGAAAAGACGATCTTCGAAACCCTGGAGAAACACCGCCGCCCCGACCAAGCGCGCGTGCGCGCCGTGCTCGACAAGGCGCGCGAACTCAAGGGCCTCACCCCGGACGAAACCGCGGTCCTGCTCCAGGCCGGAAGCCCCGAATTCGACGAGCTTGTTTTTCCAGCCGCGCGCGAGGTCAAGCTCGCCATCTACGGCCGCCGCCTGGTGCTCTTCGCTCCCATGTACATTACCAACGAATGCTGCAACAGTTGTCTGTACTGCGCGTTCCGGCGCGAAAACACGGGCCTCAAGCGCAAGACCCTCACCCCGGACGAGGTGCGCGCCGAAACCCGCGCCCTGGTCATGCAGGGGCACAAGCGCATCCTCATGGTCTACGGCGAAAGCTGCGGCATTGACTACATCACGGACACCATCGCCGCAGTGTACGACACCAAAGTGGACAACGGCGAAATCCGCCGCGTCAATGTGAACCTCGCGCCCCTGTCCGTGGATGACTACAAGACGCTCAAAGGCACCGGCATCGGCACCTACCAGTGCTTCCAGGAAACCTACCACCTGGACACTTACAAGAAGATGCACCCCTCGGGACCCAAGGCGAATTTCGAGTGGCGGCTGTTCGCCCTGGACCGCGCGCAGCAGGGCGGCATTGACGATGTGGCCGTGGGCGTGCTGTTCGGACTGTACGACTGGAAATTCGAGATCCTGGCCCTTCTCCAGCATGTGGCGCACCTGGAGCGCGAGTTCGGCGTGGGTCCGCATACCATTTCATTCCCGCGCATGGAGCCTGCACTGGGAAGCGACATTTCACTGCATCCGCCCCATGAGGTGAGCGACCTCGACATGAAGCGGCTCGTGGCCATTCTGCGCCTGGCCGTGCCCTACACGGGCATGATCCTCACCACGCGCGAGCAGCCCGATATGCGCCGCGCGCTCATGGATCTGGGCACCTCGCAGTTGAGCGCCGGTTCGCGCACGCACCCCGGCGCTTACAGCGAAGACCACCGCGAACACGCGCCGGATGTGGAGCAGTTCACTCTCGGCGACACGCGGCCCCTGGACGCAGTGATCCGCGACATCGCGGACATGGGCTACATGCCCAGTTTCTGCACGGGCTGCTACCGCCTGGGCCGCACCGGCGGCGACTTCATGGACCTGGCCAAACCCGGCCTCATCCAGAAATTCTGCCTGCCCAACGCCATGCTCACCTTCAAGGAATACCTCATTGATTACGCGTCCGAAGCCACGCGCGAGGCGGGCCTGCGCGCCATCCAGGAGCAGATGCCGGACATCCCCACTGAAAAAAGGCGCCTGGAAACCCAGGAGCGCCTGCGGCGCATCGAGCAGGGCGAGCGCGATCTGTATTTCTGAACCCGGAGGATGAGCGCGCGATCCCGGAAAGGCGACACGGCCATGATATCGCGCGAGAAACTCATAGAACTGCTCGAAGAGCGCAGCCCGGCCCGCGTGCGCGCGCTGCTCGACACTGCGGACCGCACCCGCGCCTACGCCGTGGGCGAATCCGTGCATCTGCGCGCGCTCATCGAGATCTCGAATGTGTGCCGACGCAACTGCCTGTACTGCGGGCTGCGCGCAGCCAACAGGCATCTTCCCCGCTACCGCATGGCGGACCGGGAAATCGTGGAAGCGGTCTTGAGCGCGGCCGCACGCGGCCGCCGCACCGTGGTGCTCCAGTCCGGCGAGGACTCCGCCCTCACCGCGCCCCGCGTGGCGCGCATGATCCGCCGCATCAAGGACGCCGCAGATGTAGCCGTGACCCTTTCCCTGGGCGAATACCCCCGCGACGATTATTTTCAGATGCGCGAAGCCGGCGCGGACCGCTACCTGCTCAAGCATGAAACCGTGGACCCGGACCTTTACAAATCCCTGCACCCCGGAATGAGCTTCGAGCGCCGCATCCGCTGCCTGGTGTGGCTCAAGGAAGCCGGGTTTCAGGCGGGCAGCGGCATGATGGTGGGACTGCCCGGCCAGTCCGCCGCAACCCTGGCCGACGACATCATCTTCCTGCGCCGCCTGGACGCGGACATGGCTGGCATCGGCCCGTTCATCCCGCACCCGCACACACCGCTGAAACATTCTTCGCCCGGCGGCGCGGACCTGTGCCTCAAGGCCGTGGCCCTCACGCGCCTGGCGCTGCCCTTCGCGCACATCCCCGCAACAACGGCCCTGGCCACGCTCTGCCCGAACGGAACCGAGCGCGCGCTCAAGGCCGGCGCGGATGTCATCATGCCTCTGGCCACTCCGGAAAAATACCGGCGGTTGTACGAAATCTATCCGGACCGGTCGCCCTCGTCCGACTCCGGCCCGGACAGCGTGATCGAGCTGGTGCGCCGCCTGGGCCGCACCGTGTCCCGCGACTACGGCCACACCGCGCCCCGGCTCAACCTCCTGGCGCCGTTCGACATCTCCGCATACAAGCGCGCCCTGCAGAGGTGCCCGCTGTGAAAAAACGCGAGACTCGAATCGAACGCGACGCGCTGGGCGAGGTCCAGATCCCCGCCGCGGCTCTGTACGGCATCCACACGGCGCGCGCCATGGAGAATTTCCGCATCGCGCGCAGGCCGCCCCACCAGGGCCTCGTCAAGGCATACGGCACTGTGAAGCTGGCGTGCGCCATGACCAACAGTTCGCTGGGCGCGTGGGACGGAGACCACGCCAAATCCAGCGCCATCGAGCTTGCATGCCGCGAGATGTCCCTGGGGCAACTCTCGCAACATGTGGTCGTGGACGCCCTTCAGGGCGGCGCGGGCACCAGCCTGAACATGAATGTCAATGAAGTCATCGCCAACCGCGCGCTCCGGATTCTGAACAAGCCCCTCGGACAGTACGAATGCGTTTCTCCCATGGACGACATTAATCTGCACCAGTCCACCAACGACACCTTTCCCACGGCGCTGAAGCTGGCCGCCATCCGCCTGGCGCAGAAGCTCGAAGAGCGCGTGGTGGGCCTCACCGAGGCGTTCCAGGAAAAGGAAAAGCAGTTCGCGCATATCGTGAAAGTCGGGCGCACGCAGATGCGGGATGCGGCGCTCATCACCCTGGGCCGCGAGATGGGCGCATACGCGGACGCGCTTGCGCGCGACCGGTGGCGGCTCTACAAATGCGAAGAAAGGTTGCGCGTCGTCAACCTCGGCGGCACTGCGGTCGGCACGGGCCTGGGCGCGCCGCGCAAATATGTCTTCCGCGCCGCGGACACTCTGCGCGATGTCACCGGCATCGGCTTCGCGCGCGCAGAAAATCTCGTGGACGCCACCCAGAACGCCGATGTGTTCGTTGAGGTGTCGGGCATCGCCAAGGCCCTGGCCGCAACCCTGTTCAAAATCAGCTCGGACCTGCGCCTGCTGTCTTCCGGCCCGGACGCGGGCCTGGGGGAGATCATCCTGCCGCCCAGGCAGGAAGGCTCGTCCATCATGCCCGGAAAAATCAATCCCGTGATCCCCGAGGCCGTATCCCAGGCCGCCATGCTCGCCATGGGCCGCGACGCGGCGCTCACCATGGCCTGCGCCATGGGGTGCCTGGAGCTGAACCCTTTCCTCCCGCTCGTGGCGCACTGCCTGCTGAACAACCTGGACGAGCTTGCGTCCGCGTGCGACATTCTACGCCGCCTGTGCGTACAGGACCTGGAAGCGGACGAGGCCCGGTGCCGCGGTTCGGTGAACGGCGCCACGGCCGCGGCCACGGCGCTGATTCCCGCGCTGGGACACGAGAC
>JAGUYV010000306.1 GCA_020061125.1 bacterium
ACGATGCCGGCCAGGGGGCCGGCGCCGGGAACGGCGTCCGCGACCTGTTCCACATGCCGGGGCAGTTCGGGCGCTTCGGGCCGCAGTCCCACGGCCAGAACCCTGTCGAACAGGGGCGTGATTACATGCGCCACATGGGCCAGCAGGGGCCGGCCGCCGAAATCCAGCCATTCCTTGGGCTGCCCGTAGCGGCTGCTCCGGCCGCCGCACAGAATTGCCGCAGTCATTTTGGGTTGCGCATCAATGCTCATCCGGTCACGCCTCGCGCGCACTCATGCGCTCGAAGTTCATAATAGTGTATGGCGCGGCGCATAGTTTCACAAATCGCACCCGTAACCCAGACTCACCGCAGCGCAGGGGGACGAGCAAGTGAAATCTCCTTAGCGCGTCCGGTGTGAAACAAACGCCTCGTGCGCATTCGGGAATTACTGATCGAGAAACAGTTCCACGCCGCGCTTCTGGATGCGGGGAAGAAAATCATCGGGTTCGAGCGCGGATTCCGCGGCGTGAACGCCCGGTTTGTTGAGTTCGCCGCGAGCGATCATGAGTGCGCCTTCCACGGCCGGAATGCTGGTGATGTCCGCAATGTGCCCCACGCCGCTGTATGTGTGGTGCGCGGATTTGCCGCCTTTTTCGCCGTAAGCGTCAATGCGGAACACGGATTTGTCTATGCCGCCCTTGCCGAATATGCCGGCCTGTTCAATGGGCAGGAAGATGTTTGCGAGCTTGTCGCGCTTTTTGGGCGTGTTGCTCAAACCGAGCAGGCCCACTGTGGTGGCCAGCGCCGCGATATAAGGCGGGTGAATGCCGCCGCGCAGACTCACTTCCTCGAGTCCTGGCAGGTTGCGAGGCACGCTCACGGATTCGGCGTGCCCCGTGTAATACACGGGCAGTTTGCCCATGGGCGCCGGAAACTCCACGACTTTGCGGCCCATGCCGGTTTTGACCTTGATTTCCCTGCCGTTCTTCCACTGAAGGGTGTGGCCGCTGAAAATGTGCAGCACATGCTTGATGTTGGCGAGGCCGATGTCCTCGTTGGAGCCGCCAGCCCAGCTTATGTGGATCTTCCTGCACTTGTCCATGGACTGGTAGCCTTTTTTGGCCAGCAGGTTGGTGATGCCCGGAGAATTGCCCAGGCCCGCTATCACGGTTACGCCCTCGGCCTTTGCCCGGTTGTCCAGGGACGCGGCGTCCAGGTATGCGTCGTAGTCGTCGCAGATGGACACATACGGGACTTTTGCGTCAAGGCACGCGCCGATGATTTTCTTCTCGAACATGTAGAACGGGCCGATGAACCCCATGGCTACATCCGCGCCCGCCACCACGGACGAAACCGAAGCCGGGTCCATGGCGTCCACTTTCACGGCCGACGCCTTGGCGCCGGTCTCCTGGGCGAACGCCGCGGCTTTGTCAATATTCAAATCCGCGATGATAATCTCTTTGACATCCGTTTCCTCGTTCAAAAGCCGCACGGCCACTTTGGCCATGTCCCCGCAACCGCCCAGCACACAGATTTTCATTTTGATTCGCCCCCCGTGCTTGATAGACCCCCGTTCGCGGCGCAGTTCCGCGAAACGAAGTCCCGGCGCCATTATATCACAAGCGCGCCGCCGCGCGGCATTGTTTTGCGGCCGGGCCGCGGTTTCTGGGCCTGATAAGCCATTCGGGTATTGTGCTGTTATATTATTTCATTAAGCATGAGCGCAGAGACTGGACGAACCATCGAGACAACGGGCGCGGCGCATACCGAAGCGCTGGGCCGCGCCGTGGGCGAAGTTGCCGAAGCGGGACTTTATCTCGCATTGGACGGAGAACTGGGCGGGGGCAAGACCACATTCGTGCGCGGTCTGGCCGCGGGCCTTGGGGCGGCAGCGCGCGTGGCCAGCCCCACCTTTGTCATCATGCGCGAATATTGCGGACGGCTGCCATTGTATCATTGCGACTTTTACCGGCTGGAACACGGCGGGGACATTGCGGAACTGGAACTCGATGCCTGTCTGGAGCGGGGCGTGGTGGCTGCGGAGTGGGCGAGCCTGTTCGAGCCGCCGCGCGGTGCGCGTGTGCTGGCCGTGCATTTCGAGTGGACCGGCGACGAAGCGCGCCGCGTCACCATGACCGCGCATTGCGAACGCACGCGCAAACTGCTTGCCGGAATCAAGCTGTAATTCCCGGACCAATCGAATGAGGTTGTTGAAACTGTGTTACGGGCTGCTGCACAGTTCCGGAACGGCTGCGCCGCTTTCCATGCCGAATGTTTGTTTAAGCAGCACGAAGTCCTTGATGTCAATGATTTCGTCGCCGTTAAAGTCCATGTCCGGATTGTAGGCGCTTTCGCCTTTTATGGAGCCGAATGGTTTTTTCAAGAGAACGACATCCGTGATATTGACAGCGCCGTCGCAGTTGAAGTCGCCGGTTTGGGGGCCGGCGCCGAGGCGAACGGTTCCCGCATCGGTCTGTCCTGTTGCAGCGGCCGTGACCCTGGCCGCATCCCGGTAGCCTGTCCCGCCGGATTCGCTTCCCGGAACATACATATAACCGGAATCGCCGGGGATCATCACGCGGATCGTTAGGGTTGCGGTCGCGCCTTCGGCAACGCTCGCCGTGAATGTACCGTCAGCGGCTGTTGTGGCCTGGCCCATTTCAACATCGCCGTTCATGAGCTTGATGGTGATGCCAGGAACCGGCTTGTCGGGATACCCGGATCCGGGCAGGGTGCCCCCGGTCGTGTCATACTCGGCGACAATGCCCGTAATCGTTCGCGCGGGTTCTGTAATGACTGTCACGCAATTGCTGCGCTCGCTTAATTGACCCTGTCCGTTCACCGCTTTGACCACGAAATAGTTGTACGGCATAATGCCGGAATCCGTCATTGTCCAATAGGTCGAGGTTGCTGGAATCAGGCCCTGGTTTTGCTGATAGAGCGTGTCTTGGCCGCAATCGCGAAGGGAATACACATGATATCCAGACAGGCCGGACAGTCCCGTTCCATCGGTATTTTGAACCGGCGCGTTCCATATGAACTCGATTCCTTGCTGGCTCGATAAGGCGACAAGGCCGGTAGGCGGCATGGGCGCGACTTGCTTGTCCACGAAAAACACATATTCCTCCGCGGAGAAACTTCCGGCACTGTTGGTGGCGCGCATGGAAATATAGCTCTTGCCGTTGGGCAGCGCGTTCCAGAAAGCCTGGGGCAGTTTCCAGTTTTCCGTGAACCGGCTGGAATTCACAGTTTCGGCAAGAGTGGTCCAGGCGGCCACATCGCCGCATGGCCCTTGTGTGGAGCATGCCTGTATTTCGATGAGCTGGATCTTCTCGTCGCCGGTGTCGAATACATCCACATCATATTCGGCGGTGTTCGCCGAGAGCACGCTCTGGAATGGTGAAACCTTGTTCACAATTATTGGACCGGACGAGCAAGTGATGTATGCCTCGAATTTGTCGTCAATGAGTTCAACAACATCGTAATAATACCATGCTAGTACTTTGGTTGACATTGCTGCGTTTGAAGAATAATAAACCAGGCTGGTCATTTCTCCAGGGGCCAATGACATGTTTTCGAAATTGAGATTCATGAGAATGAAATTGGGGTTGTTGGGCGGCCAGAGGTCGCTGAAAAGATTAGCCTTGCCGCCAAAAACATAGTGTGTGGTTCCCTCATATGTGCCGGGACATTCGCCGCCTGCAGTATCTGAAAAGAAATTTTGCGGATCGAGATCGCAGGCAGGACCGGAAAACACCGCCGGATCGTATTCAATCGCTGTCTGGAATCCACCGACCGGGCTGGGCCAGGATGGATCCTGCTGAAACACGACATTGAAGGATTGGGCGCCGGAGCAGGAATCGAGTTTTATGAGTACATGAGAGCCGTCAAAGGCGTTGACCGCATTTGTGCAGGGCATTCCGGAAATATCGGCGGAGGCGGGAAGTATGCAGACTGCCGATTGAGGCCGCGCGGGGGTTGACGCAAGACAGCAGAATACAGCGCACGCCAAGGCAATGCCGATGCGCGGGAATCTGTCACCGTTCCGTCGAAAAGCTGCCGGAAATGATCTCATGATGCTCCCGATGACATTTTTTAATGTTCCATTTTCTGAACGAACGGCTGCAACGGCTTCTTGCGTTATTGATGGTTGTGTTCCGTCATGCCTTATTAAGAATTCCCAGATGTTTCATGAAAAATTATACCACAAAAATTGCCCAAACGCATCGTTCCAAAAAAAATCATGGGCTGCAAGGGGACGGGTTCACCGGGCTGCCGGGGAGGCCGAAGTTGGGTTTGAGGAGAACGAAGTCGCTGATGTCCACGATCTGGTCGCCGTTGATGTCGGCGTTCACATTGTAGCCGTCTTCGCCCAGGGCCTTGCCGTATGCGGGTTTTAGCAGCACCATGTCCGTGATGTTCACGACCCAGTCGCAGTTGATGTCGCCCGCGGTGGGGCCGTGTCCCAAAGGCGCGACGGTTACGGTTTTGAACGCACCCGGGGATATGGTGACATCCTTGACCAGGGTACGCACTGCGGTGCCGCTGTTCATGGTGCCGTCGTCGTACAGGTAGCCGGATTCCTCGGTGATCACGGCCTGGAGGGTGAATGTTGCGCCCGTGGGGTTGCCGGTCACGGCCAGCGCGAACGAGCCGTCCGCGCCTGTAACCGCCGAGGCGATCTGCGTCTGGCCGCTCATGAGATACATTGTCAGCCCGGGCACGGCAACTTTGGGATAGCCCGTGCCCGCCACGGTGCCGCCGCTCATGTCCCGCCGCGTCACGGTTCCGAGCACGGCCTGGGGCGCGGTGACCGCGGCCGCGCATGTGGACGATGCGCTCAAGGTTCCGGATTCGTTCTCCGCGGTGAGGAAGTAATAGTAAAGTTCATTTTCCGACACGGTATCGTCGGAATAGGACAGGGTTTCTGCGACGATAAGCGATGTGTCGAGTTGCACGGAATCCGTGCCGTAGCATGATGAGCCGCGGAAAATGTGGAAACCGGCCAGGTCCGTGAGATCGGATCCGTTGGTGTTCTGAACGGGCGCAACCCATGTCACGGTGACGAGGGCTGTGGTGGAGGATGCGGCCACGGTGTCCGGCGGGTTGGGCGTGACGCTCGACGCCAGGGTCGGGGTGATGATGCGCGCGATGTTGTTGCTGTCCTCGTTCCCGAGGCTGTCCATGGCGCGCACGGTGAAACTGTGCGCCATGTTGTTTTGAAGGCCGGAGACATCCAACAGGACGCCGGTGGTGGAGAAGTCCGCGGACGCAAAATTGTAGGGCCGGGAACCCGTGCTGTAGTAAACATTGTAGGTGATGGGCGGGGCGGAGTCCGAGGCTGCGCTCCATGTGAGGCGCACGGCGCCGCCGGTTCCCAGGTCCTGGGCCATGGCCAGGCCCCCGAACACGGGCGCGTCCGCGTCTATAACTACCGTTCCATTCGCGCTCCACAAGGATTTCTTTTGCGCCGAATCCACGGTCTGCACCGCGAAATAGTATGTGCCCGTGGCGTTGAGATTCAGGACAATGGAAGTCGAGGCCCCGGCTGTGGTGAGGCCTTCCTGGATTGCGCCGGAATACACATCCGCTCCGCCCGCGGTCGTGCCCACGCGCACATTGTAGCGCAGGAGCGCGGCGGGCGTTTCGATGTCGGATCCCGCGCTCCAGGACAGGCGCACCGGCCCCGGCGCGCTCGCCGGAACCGCGGAGGGGGCGCCTGC
>JAGUYV010000198.1 GCA_020061125.1 bacterium
CGCACGCCACGCCATGACGCGCACCACCGAGAAAATCGTGGCCATCGGCGCGTCCACGGGCGGCACCGAGGCCATCCGCGAGGTGCTCCAGAGATTTCCCCTCAACTGCCCGGGCGCCATCATTGTGCAGCATATGCCGGAAATGTTCACCAAGTCTTTCGCCCAGCGCCTGAACGGGCTGTGCGCGCCCGAGGTGCGCGAGGCCGAGGACGGGGACACGGTCATCAGCGGCCAGGTGCTGATCGCGCCCGGCAACCAGCACCTGGTGCTGCGCCGCAGCGGCGCGCGTTATTATGTGCGCGTCAAGCACGGCCCCTTCGTGCATCACCAGCGCCCCAGCGTCGAGGTCATGTTCAACTCCGTGGCCAAATACGCGGGAAGCAACGCCGTGGGCGTGCTGCTTACGGGCATGGGTTCGGACGGCGCCGCGGGAATGAAGAACATGCTCGAAGCCGGTGCGGCCACCGTGGCGCAGGATGAAAAAACCTGTGTGGTGTACGGCATGCCAAGAGCCGCCGTGGAACTCGGCGCCGCGCAGCATGTGCTGCCCATTGACCGCATCGCGGGAAAGGTCATTCAACTCGTTCAGGAAAATGCGTCCCTGGTCTGACACACGGGGAACTTTTTTATACTACAAAACATTGGGAAGTGATGGGGAAATGGAAAACAGCGTGACCGCGCAGAGCAAATCGGGAGGTTCAATGATGAGCGGCAGTAACGACGGATCCGTGAAAATAGAATTGTCAGGAGATGAAATGCAGGCGGTGGCCTTCATCATGCCTCCGGGCCTGGACGGCAGACCCATGGAAGTGGCGGATGTGAAGCGCGCGCTCAAGGAGGCCGGAGTGGTGAGCGGCATCGTGAACAACGAGCGCATCGCATCCTTTTGCGAAGAGGGCAAGCTCGTGCCCGTGGATTTCCTGGCCGCAGCGGGCACGCAGCCCGGCGCGGGCGAGGATGCGTCCATCACCTACACCTGGCTCAAGGAAGACGCCAAAGCCCAGGACGATGTGTCCAAAATTGACTTTCGGGAGCTGAACCTGGTCAAGTCGGTCAGGGCCGGCGATGTGATTGCCGTGCGCAAGCCGCCTACGCGCGGCGCCGAGGGCGAAACCGTGACCGGCAAAAAAACGCCCGGCGAGTGGGGTTCGGACATCAGCGTCAAGCCCGGCGCCAATGTGACCTGCAACCCGGACAACACGCAGTTCGTGGCCGCCATGGACGGTTCCCCGAAAATCGCGAACGGCGTGATCAGCGTGGACCCGGTGTACCGCATCCCCGGCGATGTGGATTACTCGACCGGCAACATCAATTTCGCGGGCGCTCTGGAAATCAAGGGCAATGTGCAGGACGGGTTCGTGGTCAAGGCCGAGGGCAACATCAGCATCGGCGGCAATGTGCAGGCCGCGGAAGTCATCGCCGGCGGCGATGTGGCCGTGGCCGGGGGCATCATCACCCGCCACGAGGGGACTGTGTCCGCCCGAGGCTCGGTCTCCGCAAAGTTTATCGAGAACTCCGCGGTGGAAGCCGACGGGGATGTAATCGCGGACCGCGCCATCATCAACAGCAAGGTGCGCAGCAACAACCGCGTGATCTGCACCTCGCGCGAGGGCAAAATCATGGGCGGCGACATCATGGCCTTCCACGAGATCAGGGCCAAGCATCTGGGCACGGACAAGGAAACCCTCACGGTGCTGCGCGCGGGCTTTAAGTTTGATGTGTTTCTCAAGCTCGCGGCACTGGAGGAAAAGCTCGTCAAGGTGCTGCAGGAGTCCGAAAGAATCCGCAAGAGCCTGGCGTCCGCCAAAACCGCACAGGGCGACGCCGTCATGAACCTCAAGAAGAACCTGGCGCAGCTCGACTCGCAGAAGCTGGCCATTCAGCAACACCTCGCCGCTCTGCGCGGCAAGGTGCAGGTCAACCCCTTCGCCACGGTCAAGGGCGAGGAGTTCATCCACCCGGGAACCCTCATTTACATTGGCGGAGCGCGCGAGCGCGTGGCCAAAGCCCTCAAGTTCGCCACCCTGTCCGCGGACAAGGAAGGCGGCATCGCTCTGTCCGCTTACGACGAGTTGTCCCGCTCCGTGAAAACAACCAGCGTTGGCACCAAGGAAAAACAGAAGACCGTGCTCATCGTGGACGACGCCAAATTTATGCGCAACAAGCTGCGCAACATCCTCGAGAACGCGAATTTCAAGGTCGTGGCCGAGGCCGAGGACGGCCGCGACGCCGTGGGCCTGTACAACAAGCACAAACCCGATGTGGTGACCATGGACATCACTATGCCCAATGTGGACGGCATCACCTCCCTGCGCGCCATCAAGAAAATTGATCCCAAGGCCCGCGTGATCATGATCTCCGCCCTGGGCCAGAAGGACAAGGTCAAGGACAGCATCATCGCCGGCGCCATGGATTTCGTGATCAAGCCGTTCGTGCCGGAAAAAGTCGTGGAGATCATCTCACGCATCGCAAGCAAGGAAGACGGAAAGGAAGCAGCGCAATGAAAGCCGAATACTTGAATCCATTTTTGAAATCCGTGGTGCAGATCGTGGAGAGCACGGCCGGAGAAACGCCGCAGCGCGGCAAGGTGTACCTGCGGGGCAAGTACCCCTTCGAATCCGCGGATGTGGCCATTATCGTGGGCATCACCGGAGTGCTCACCGGCCAGGTCATCCTGTCCATGACCATAGACGCCGCCAAGGGCATCGCCGCGCGCATGCTCATGGAAGACGAAGTGCCCGAACTCGACGAATACGCCCAGAGCGCCCTGGCCGAGATGGCCAACATGATCACGGCCAACGCCACCATCGGCCTGGCCGACGCGGGCTTCAACTGCGACATCACCCCGCCCTCGGTTATCACAGGCTCACGCATCGAAATCTCCTGCCAGGAGGGCATCCAGACCCTGGTCATCCCCCTGGAACTGACCATGGGCAAACTGGATGTGAACCTGTCCATGATTGAAACCGCCATGTTCGCGGGCGTGAAAAAGAAAGTGCGCGGCGACGCCGCTGTGGAGCAGAAAGCGTAAATGCTGTGACCCGCAGGCGATGCCGCCCGCGGATGATTGCGCTCAAAAAGGAATTGCCGGACCCGTGAACGACCCCATCGAGAATAAAGTTGTCCGTTCCGTCAAAGTCTCTCTGGACAAAGCCGTGCCGGGCATGACCCTGGCCGAGGACCTGCGCAACGCAAGCGGCTCCGTGATGCTGCCTGCCGACACCGTGATCAAGCGCGAGCATATCAAAAACCTCGCCGAAAGCGGCGTCGAGCATCTGCGCATCGTCTCTTATTCGCCCCCAAAGGAATTTCATCCTCTGCGCGGCAAGACCGCAGTGGTGATTGACGACTCCCCGTTCATCCGCCACATGTTCGCGAAGCTGCTGTACCGAATGGGCGTGTTCGTGGCCGAGGAAGCAGAGACCGCGGAACTGGGCATGGCGGCCGCGCGCAAGTACAAACCCCACCTTATGATCATGGACATTTTCCTGCCTGGAATGGACGGCCTCACCGCCATCGCCAAACTCAAGCCCCTGCTGCCGGACACCCGGTTCCTGGTTGTGTCCACGCACAACAAAAAGGAATATATCATTAACGCGATTAAGTCCGGGGCGCACGATTTCATGGCCAAGCCCATCCACTGGGAAGACCTCAAGCCGCGCGTGCTGCGCCTCATCGGCGAGCAGCCCGCGCCCGGCGAAAACCCGTAATCGCTGGATATCTCATTTGGTGAACAGGCACATATTTTCGCGCGGCCCCGAAACCGGTCCTGGATTATTTTTGTTTCATGAACAGGTCTTTTTCACAAACCGGAGTTGCGGTAGAATGGAACTGGAAGCGCGGGCGGCTGCGGGAGACACTACGAGCAGATCGGAGCCGCCCGGCTGCTCGAACACCTGCACCGGCGCGCCCAACAGAATATGGATAATGAGAATCGGAACACAACGGGATATCTGGCCAGGCTGTTCGTTCCCGGCGGCGCTGTGTTCGCCTGCGCCATCATCATTTATTTCGGGATCCTTTCGCACCACCGGTTCACGCGCCACTCGGTGAATCTGTTCCAGCAGACGCAGCTCACCGTGGCGTCCAGTGCGGCCCAGGGCGTGCACAGTCTGGTAAGCAACCTCGAGCGGCAACTCGACATACTAAGCCTGTCCAGCGATGTGCAGGACGACGGCAGCGTGGAATGCCGCACGGCCCTCAAGCAATTTTATTTCAGCAATAAGAATTATGTGTACGCCGGATACCGCATGAGCAGGGACAAGCGGCTCGTGCAGATGTTTCCCGCGGATCCCAATGCGCTGGGCCAGGACATCAGCCACCAGGACCATGTCAAGGAAATGTACCGCACCGGAAACAAAGTGGTGAGCGGCCGGTTCCATGCCCTTGAGGGCTTCGATGCGGTGACCATCCATTACCCCGTGTACCGCAACCAGGAACTCAACGGGAGCGTGGCCACGCTGGTGCGCCTTTCGAGCATCGGCGAAACATTCATCCTGCCGATTCAGGAGCACAGCGACAGAGGAATCGGCTGGCTGGTGGACGACCAGGGGGTAATCGTGTCGCACCCGGACGCCTCGATGGTGGGAGAGCCGGTGGGCGGCGTGGAATTCCTTGGAGGCTCCGACCCCGAGGGTGATGCCGCGGAACTGGCTGCAACTCTGGCCAGAGGCAAAAAGGGCGCCGGACAATACGGCGACATGCTCGTGGCTTACGCGCCCGTGAAGATTGGGGAACGCACATGGAGCGTGGTCGTGTCCACGCCGTTCCAGGCCATCGCCGCGCCCCTGCGGCGCAACCTGTTCAACACCATCGGCTTCATGGCCCTTATCCTTCTCATGCTTGCGGGCGCCGCGTTCTGGCTCCTGCAAACCAACATGCGCGCCGCCAGCCTCGAAAAATCACAGAGCCACCTGCAGGAAAAACTGGCTCTGCAGGAACAGCTCCGCGCCAGCCGCGACCACCTCGAAACCATCATCCGCACCATGCCCAGCGGCCTGTTCACCATAGACGCATCGCGCACCATCCTTTCCTGGAACGAAACCGCCGAACAGATTACAGGCTACAAAGCGGAAGAGGTTATCGGACGCAGTTGCAGCCTGTTCTACGACGACATGTGCGTCAAAGGCTGCGGCTTGTGGAATGAAGCCGTGCCCAAGCCCATCTCCGGCGCCGAGTGCGCTTTCCGCCGCAAGGACGGGCAGACCATCATCCTGTCGAAAAATGTGGATTTCATGCGCGACGCCCAGGGCAATGTCACCGGCGGCATCGAGAGCTTTATTGACATCACCCAGAGCCGTAAAGCCGAGGAGGCGCGCATCAACGCCCTGGCCCTGGAAAAGGAAGTCAAGCAACTGCGCCACATGGACGAAATCAAAACAAACTTTCTGTCCATGGTGTCCCACGAGCTGCGCACGCCCCTGTCCGTGATTCTCGGCAACCTCACCCTGGCGTTGCGCGGCCGGTTCGGCGAACTCCCCGGCCAGCTCTCCGACCGCCTTAACACAATCCAGAAACGCGCCCAGCAGCTCAACCGCCTCATCGAAAATCTGCTCAACCTCACCCGGCTCGAAACCGGAAAACTCGACATCCACAAGGAGCCTCTGGCCCTGCAGCCCCTCATTGAGGAAACCCTGCTCACCCTCAAATCCGATTACGAGGAAAAGAACATCTCTATGGTTCAGAATCTGGAACCCGAGGAGCCGGTGGTGTTCGCCGACGGAGGCCTGATTCAGCAGGTATTCACCAATGTGGTCGGCAACGCCATAAAATTCACCCCGGACAACGGGACCATCACCATCTCCACGCGCCCGCTGACCGGTGCGCTGGAAATTCGAGTCCGGGACACCGGCGTGGGCATTCCCGAAGACGCGCTCCCCAGGGTGTTCGACCGGTTTTTCCAGGCCGACAATTCCCCCACGCGCGCATTCGGCGGCACGGGACTGGGCCTGTCCATCGTCAAGGAAATCATCGGCATGCACAAGGGCGAAATCAGCATCAGCAGCCGCGAGTGCGAATACACCGAAGTCGCGTTCACACTCCCCATGCCCGGAGGCCTAGTCAGCGCAGAGGGCGGTTCCGATCCGGCCGCTCCCGAAGCCTCCAGTGAATCCGAACCGGCCGCGGCCGGGCCGTCGCGCAAAATCCTCATCGTGGACGACGACATGGATTTTCTCAACCTCACCTGCGACATGTTCAGCGGCACGAGCCACAAGATTCTTTCCGCGCCCAGCACCATCGAGGGCCTCGATCTGCTCAAGAATGAGAAGCCGGATGTGATTCTTCTGGATCTCATGATGGCTGGCCGCGACGGATACTTTTTCCTGAAAATCGTACAGGCGGACGAGACCACGCGCAGAATTCCCGTGATCGTGCTCTCGGCGTCCATTGACGAAAAGCACCGCAGCAAAGCCAAACAGTTCGGGGCCGCCGCATACCTCACCAAGCCCGTTTCCCAGCAGGATCTCCTCGAAGAAATCGAAAAGCTGCTGCCGTGACACGCTGCCCAGGGCCGCTTGTCTCCATTCTGAAAATTTCGTTGTGTCGAACAATGGTGAGGGGATAGCGCGGCGCGTCACGCCCAGCGGCGGCGCCACTGGCAGAACACGAACAAGTTCCACAGTTTTTTATGCTGGTCTTCGCGGCCTGCGGCGTGCGCGTCCAGGATGCGCCGCACGGCCGCGGGATTGAACAGGCCCTGCTCTTTGAGGCTGCGCTCCGACAGTGCATCGCGAAACTCGTCCAGCAGGTCTTCTTTAATCCACGCGGTCACGGGAATGCCGAACCCTTTCTTTGGCCGTTTGAGCACGAACTCCGGAATCAGCGGCGCCGCAGCTTTCCGCAGGATGTATTTGGTGGTCCAGCCCTTGAGCTTGAGGGCCGTCGGCAGGCGCGACGCGAATTCCACGATCCGGTAGTCCAGGAACGGCGTGCGCGCTTCCAGGGAGTGCATCATGGACGCGCGGTCCACTTTTGTCATCAAGTCTTCGCCCAGATAAAAGCGCAGGTCCGTGAACATGGCGATGTCCAGGTCCGCCCACTTTTCGCGCACCGCGCCCAGGGCCGCGCGCGCCGGCTCGAAGATGTCCTGGTCTCTGACCGCATGCAGGAACTCCGGGGAAAGAAACTCCGCGCGCTCGTGCGGGGCCATGGGGCCGAGCCACACGAGCTGCCGCTCCAGGGGCGGGTACTGCGCGCCCTCGGCGAACTTGATGAACTTGAACGGCAGGTTCATGTTTTTCTCGGACGCCGGCAGCATGCGC
>JAGUYV010000283.1 GCA_020061125.1 bacterium
ACTCCTCCCGGCCCTTGAGGAACGCGCGGTATTTTTCCGCGGACAGCAGGGCGTCGAGTTCCGCGGGGTCCGACGGCTCGATGCGCGCCATCCACCCGCGGCCATAGGGGTCCGCGTTCACCAGCTCCGGCTCGTCCGCCAGGGCCTGGTTCACGGCGCGCACGGTTCCGCTCACGGGCGCATGCACATCGCTCACGGCCTTGGCGCTCTCGACCTTGATGAACGCCTGCCCGCGCGCAACGCACAGGCCCGGCTCGGGCAGTTCCACGAATGAAATGCCCGTGAGTTCATCCTGCGCGAAATCCGTGATGCCCATGGCCGCCAGCCCGTCCGGTTCCAGTCGCGCCCACTCGTGTGTTTTCGCATACTTGAGGTCTTCTGGAAAATTCATGGATCAACTCCGTTGCGCGTGCTGATAACATTATATGCGCAAAGGCGCTCCGCGTGGAAAGCCGGGGCAAAACGCGGCGCGCGCCCGCGCAATCTTGTCACATTATTTTTTGCCTTTTTCTGGCATTTCCGCGCCGCTGGAGTAATACTAATGATCAGAAATCAGTACACGGCATGGGGGAGACGGCACACATGGCGCAGAGGACATTCAAGAACTGGCGGGATCTGGCGAGCCTGGACTATTTCGAGCTGCTCGACGACGGGCGCCTGGCCCTGGTCGCGGACGGGGTGCAGGACTGCGTGGACATGCACACGCACTTCGGCTGCACCTTCCTTATCGCAAAGTCCATTGACCTCATGGCAAAGCCCCCGCTCAAGCACAACTTCGAGCCGGACCTGCCCGTGAATCTGGATCTGTACTCGGGCGAAGACTTCCACAATGTGCGCGCGGACTGGGCCATGGAAGACTACAAGGGCCAGGCCCTGGCGTGGACCGGAAACCCCAAGTACAAGCATGTGACCCACACCATCCCGAACCTGCTCTGGGAAATGGACGCGCTCAAAATCAAATACAGCGTGAGCCTGTGCCTGGACATCACAAACAGCAGCAACAGCCGCCGGATCCTCGATGCGGCGCGCAACGAGCCGCGCATCATTGTCTATCCCTGCCTGCACCCCAAAGACCGCAACGCGCGGGCCAAGATCGAGGAATATGTGGCCGCGGGCGCGCTCGGCATGAAAATGCACCCCGAGATCGTGCGCACGGCCATTGACGACGAATCCTCCCTGAACCTGGCGCGCATGTGGGCCAAAATCTCCAACGGCATGCCCGTGCTGCCGCACAGCGGTTTCAACGGCTTCGAGCCGGAAAAGGTGCGCGAGCACGCCAACATCGAAAAATACGAGCCGCTGTGCGCGCTCCTGGCCGAGTCCGGCACCCCCTGCATCCTGGGCCACACGGCCATGAACCAGTACAAGAAAGCCACCGCGCTGGCGCAGAAATTCGAAACCGTGTATCTGGAAATCGGCGGCCAGCCCCCAGCGCACCTCAAATGGATCATTGACACCATCGGCTACGACCGCCTGGTGTACGGTACGGACTGGCCCGTATACCCGCAGTCCATCCCCATGGCCAAGGTGCTGATCACCACCGAGGAATACCCCGAGGCGCGCATGCCCATACTGCGGGACAACGCCATGCGCCTCATCAACTACGCCAAAGAGAAAAGCAAGACCGGCGCCGCCGTTTAGCAGCGCCCGGCATTGCCGCCCCTTTTGCAGGCGCGCGGAAAACCCGCGTTTCCGCCCCCTGCTTTTCCACTGCGTCTGTTATAATTTTCTCGTGAATTCAGAGAGGGTCACAGGGTCGCCGATGCATGGATCAAACACATAGGGACCGGCCCGCCGGGGCCGCGCCTCGCGTAGACGCGGAGCTGTTCCGCGCGTGGGTCATGGTCTACGATTACCAGAAAGCGCGCCTGGAGCGCACTTACCAGGACTTCCGTGAACAGGGAGAGGATTTGCGCCGGTTCTTCTTCGGGTCCGTGTATCTGCATCCGGACAAGCGCGCACGGTTCGAGAAACGCGACATGGCTTTTGTGCGCATCTCGCGCAACTGGCTGTTCCGCAGGCTCACCACGCGCGAGTTGCACGAATACCTCGACACAGTGATCCGGCTCCAGCAGATTACGGACGATTACGACCTGCGCGTGGCGCGCAACCTCATGGCGCAGGGCGCGGCCGGCGCGCCGCTTGGAGACGACGCCTTTGGCCGCGCCTACACCCAGGAGACCACGCGCGCGGGCCGTCAGACGCAGATCCAGTTCGTGCTCAAAACCTTCGAGCTTTGCAACCGCATCGTGAACGAACTGCCGCTGAATCTGGAACAAATTTTGCGATACACGCCCAGGGCGTTCCTGGGCAACGCCGAGCTTGTGGACCTGTGCGTGCAGGCGCACCGCACCTTCTCGCGCCACGGCGCGCGGCTCGGCGAATACGCCGCGGTTCTCAAGGAGCGCGAGGCTGCGTACATAGATTCCATGTTCGGCAAGGAGGAGCGCGCATGAAAAACCCGGCCGCGGAAATCGAGTCCCTGCGAGAGCGGCTGCGCTATCACAACTGGCGCTATTATGTGCTCGCGGACCCGGAAATCACGGACTATGAATACGACCAGATTTTCACGCGCCTCAAAACCCTGGAATCGGAACACCCCGAACTGATCACGCCGGACTCGCCCACGCAGTCCGTAGGCGGCGCGCCCATCGAGGGCTTCGAGCAGGTGCGCCACCAAACCCCCATGCTGTCCCTGGACAATTCGTACAGCGTGGACGACCTGCGCGAGTTCGATGAGCGCGTGCGCAAGAACCTGCCCTCGGACGCGGTTGTGGAATATGTGGCCGAACTCAAAATTGACGGGGTGAGCGTATCTCTGCAGTACCGGGACGGGGCGCTGGTCCTGGCGGCCACGCGCGGCAACGGCGTGACCGGGGACGACATCACGGCCAACGCGCGAACCATCCGCACCCTGCCCCAGAAGCTGCTCGGCGGCAACCCGCCCGCACTCCTCGAGGTGCGCGGCGAGGTGTTCATGCCCGGTAAAGAATTCGAGCGCATCAACGCCGCGCGCGAACAGGAAGGCCTCAACCTGTTCGCCAATCCGCGCAACGCCACGGCCGGGTCCCTCAAGCTCCTGGATCCGGCGGAAACCGCGCGCCGCGGCCTGGACCTGTTCGCATACTGGGTGCGCACGGACAGGGGGCCGCTGCCCCACGCCGAAAATCTCGTCCTGCTCAAACAATGGGGCTTCAAAGTCGAGCCGCACTTTGCTGTGTTCCGCGACATGGACGCGCTCATCGCGCACCTGGACGCCTGGGAGCGCAAACGCCACGAACTCGACTACGAAACCGACGGCATGGTGATCAAGGTCAACGACCCGGCCCAGCAACAGGCCCTGGGCGCCACCTCGCACCACCCGCGCTTCGCCATCGCCTTCAAATATCCTCCCGAACAGAAACCCACCATGGTGCTCGGCATAGATGTCCAGGTGGGCCGCACCGGAAAGCTCACCCCCGTGGCGCGCCTGGAACCCGTGTTCCTCTCCGGCACCACCGTGACCAACGCCACTCTGCACAACCCGGATGAAATCCAGCGCAAGGATGTGCGCGTGGGCGACACCGTCATTGTGCAGAAGGCGGGCGAGATCATCCCGCAGATCATAAGTGTTGTCAAAGAGAAACGAACCGGAGAGGAGCGGCCCTTCGTGTTCCCGGACAAGTGCCCGGCGTGCGGCGCTCCCGCGGACAAGCCCGAGGGCGAAGCCGAC
>JAGUYV010000447.1 GCA_020061125.1 bacterium
ACACCAGCGCCACAGGCCCGGCCGAAAGCAGAACCACGGCCGCGGCTGCGAACACGCGCACGCTCCGGTCCGGCGCGCCGCGCGCACAATCCGCGGCAGCCGCGTTCCACGCAATCATGAAGCACAGCATCATCATGGCGAAATTCGACGCCATGAACACCATCTGGAATGTCTGGAAACTCTGTTTGGATATCAGACCAATGAGCCAGAAAAGCGCGCCCGCGGCCGGGGGATACTCGAATGCGGTTTCGGATGCCGGAAATTTTCTTTTAGCCGCAACGCATTCGATGAAACCCGTGCTGTACGGCGCATGCCCGTTCGCCATGCACGACGCATTGTCGTGAAAATGCCCGACATTGCCCTGCACAAAACCCGCATAATAGAAAGAACCGAGGATTCGGAAAAAGAACAGGGTTCCGAGCAGGATCATGAGCGCGGCGAGCAGCGCCGCGGGCATTGCGCGGCCGGGTGTGCTTTTCAAAAGCTGGTTCCGCATGAGTGATCCTGAACCCTCATGACGCGCTTTGGGCGCGCACGAAAATATCATGCACATTATAGATCGGGAATGGATGAACAGGAAAAGACGGCGGGTGGCGCGCTTGTTATTCGGAAGGCATCATGAAATTTTCCACGCGCTTCATCATGTTTCCGATGCGCATTCCGTACTCGCTGGGTCCGCGCAGTTTCATGGCCTGCGAAGCCGTGGCCTGCACCGCATCCAGTTCGCCGGACAGCACCTTGTAGGCGCTGTCCAGATCCGCGAATTTCATGATCAGATACGGGCGCTTGGCGTGCTTGCCGGAGAAGGCGTAGATCTGCGGCGAATCCAGTATCACATGCGCCTGGGGGCCTTGGGGGACTTCCCACTGGATGACTTTGCCCTTGCTGCCGCGCACCAGGCGGCCGATGAACTCGTCGCCGCTGTTGCACATCTCCTGCATGGCCGTGGTCACCATGCCCAGTAGCATTTTGACCTTGAGCATTTTTTCATCGTCGGTTTTGGCCACGAACGCGGGCATGAGCATCTTGAGAGAATTGAGCAGCAGCATGACTTTAACGAGCAGGATCAGGTGGAGCATGCCTTTAATTTTGGGCACGCCCGCCATGCCCCCGCCCAGGGTCACATTCATCTGTTCAAGAGTTTTGAAGCCTAGTCCGATGGTGGGACTCGGGTGCCGCCCCGGTTCCACCTTCAGAACGCCGTCCTTGATAATGATGTGCGCCGCGGCCTCGGAATCCCCGAGCGTCTCCACCTGCACCACGCAGTTCCAGGGGGCGATCATGTTTTTGTATTTTTCCACATCCTGGGTCACGATTTCCAGAAGCGGGAGAATGGCGCGCAGATATACGCGCGCTTTCGTGCGATCGTCCCCCGCATATTCGATGCCCTCGGGCTGGGTCTGTTCGGTGACATTGTTTTCGTCGGCCATGGTTGTGCACTCCGTGCGATTTTCAAATATCTTATGTCCCGTGACATTATATCACAAGCCCGTGAGCGGGCAAGGCCGCCCCCGCCGCGAAAACGCTTTTTGCGCGCACGGGAAACGGGTATAATTTCTTCAGTCACATATCCGGAGGGAGTTTCATGGAACGCAGAACGGAATTCGCAATAAAAATGGACCGCATCCGCGCCTATTTGAAAAAGGCCGGGGCGGACGGCGTGGCCCTGGGCCGGTCAGATCATTTCGCATGGGCCGCGTGCGGCGCGGCGAATTATGTCAATACGGCCACGGACGGCGGCGCGGCGGTATTTTTGCTGATTGACGACAAAGCCGTGGTGATCACGAACCGCATCGAAAAACAGCGCCTTCTGGACGAGGAAATCCGCAGCCTGCCCATTGAGGTGGACGCCATCGCCTGGCAGGACGATCAGGCCAAGCACGCGCTCAAGTCGCACATCGGGAACAAGAAAGTGTTAAGCGATAACGGATTCGCCGGCCTGCCTCCATTGGGAGACGGCTTCACGAAGCTCATGATGGAACTGACCGAGGCCGAAGTGCGGCGCTACCGCTCCCTGGGCGGCCGCGCAGGCAAAGCACTGCAATCGGCGTGCAAGGATATCAAGCAGAACATGACCGAACGCGAGATTTCCGGCATGATCGCATACCGGTGCTACGACGCGGGCATCACCCCCATCGTGGTTCTTGTGGCCGCGGACGATCGTATCGTGAAATACCGCCATCCTCTTCCCACGAGCAAGAGCGCAAAGAAAATGGTCATGGCCGTGCTGTGCGGCCGCCGCGGCGGGCTGATTGCTTCATGCACGCGCATGGTCAGTTTCGGAACTCCCACGCAGGAGATCATTGACAAACACGCGGCCTGCGTGATGGTGGATGTGAATTTCAACGCCAACACCATGCCCGGACGGCGCGTGGGCGATGTGTTCACTCTGGCCCAGAACGCGTACCGCATGGCCGGGTTCTCACAGGAATGGGATTTGCACCATCAGGGCGGCCCCACGGGATATCGCACGCGCTATTACACCGCCACACAGCACAGCGACGATATTGTGATTCCCAACTCGGCCTATGCGTGGAACCCCTCCATCACCGGCACCAAAAGCGAAGACACCCTGCTCGTGCTCGAAGATCACAACGAACTGATCACGCAGGCCCCGGACTGGCCGCAGATGGAAGTGGAATGCGAACACATGTGCATCGAGCGGCCCGACATTCTGGTGATGTGACGGCGCCGGTTCTTGCGCGTTCGGGATGTCGCCTTAGAATAAATGCCAATGAAACGAACGATTCTCGCCTTAATTCTTCTGTTGTGCTGCGCGGGACTGGTGGTGTTCATCCGGGTCCGCACGGACGGCATGCACAAGCGCTGGGCGGACAAGGAGCGCGCCTCGGACTTGAGTTTGAGCCGCAACCGGCACGCGTCGTCCGTGGTGGTGTTCGAGTTTCTCGGCGGCGGCTTCAAGCCGCTGGTGGCGGATTTCTACTGGGTCCGCGCCACCACGCTCAAGGCCGGCGAACTGTTTGAAATGCGCAAGCAACGAGCTGCGCGAGGCATGCCGGACCTGCTCGAACATGTGCATCTGGCGCGCACAAAACAGGAACAGTTCGAACTGTACGAACTCCTGCGCAACACCACCTTTTTCGACCCGCATTTTGAATACGCCTATTTTTACGGCGCGCATCTGCTGTCTTTCGACGGACAGCCCGATCTCGCCATTTCCCTGCTCGAATACGGCCTTGAGAAGAACCCGCGCTCGGGCATGATCCCCGGGCTGCTCGCGTTCATTTACTACTACTTCAAGGGCCACAGCTATTTCAAACAGGCAGCGGAATACGCCGCGATGTCTTACAAGAACAGTGGCGAATATTCATCCGTGGCCAAGGAAGTTTCCACTCTCTACGCTGCGGGCCGCGAGTACGGCATGGCCATCGAGTTCCTCAAGAGCGTGCTCGAATCATCCTCCGACCCGGCCACAAGCGCGGAAATCAACGAGCAATTAAAGTACCTTTATGTAGAGAAACACATCGCCGAACTTCAGGATCTCGTGGACCGGTACATCGCCCGGTACGACGGCAGAATGCCCGAATCCCTTGAACAGTTTGTGAGCCTGGGATTCATTACCGATGTTCCGGAAGAGCCGTTCGGCGGCGAATATGTGCTCACCCCGCAGGGCAAAGTCGTGAACCAGCCGCTGAAACGGTTCGCGCATTTTCAGAACCTGCGCGAGTACATTCCCGAAAAAGGGTTCAACAAAATGCCCCAGGAAGTCAAAGAAGACCACGACGGGCACGAACATGTGCATGATGAAAACTGCGATCACGATCATGACCATGACCACGATCATGAGCATTGATGGAAAGGCGGCGCGCCATTGAACGGAGCGCTCGAGTACAGGGACTTATATAAGCAATACAAATCCGGCATGGGCGCGCGCAACCGCCTTGTGGCCGTGGACAAACTCAACCTGTGCGTGAACCAGGGCGAGATATTCGGATTTCTTGGACCCAACGGCGCGGGAAAGACCACTTGCATCAAGATCACCATGGGGTTTCTGAAGGCCACCTCCGGGCAGGTCGCCATTCTGGGAAAGAGTAACACGGACTGGCGCGTGCGCGAGCGCGTCGGGTTTTTGCCGGAGAACCCGAACATATACCCGTATCTGAACGGCCGCCAGGCTCTGGCCGTGTTCGGCCGCATGTTCTCCCTGCGGGGCGCGGAACTCAAGAAGCGCATCGAGGATGTCTCGGAACAGCTCGGCCTGGACCGCGAACTGCGCACGCCGCTGGGCAAGCACAGCAAGGGCATGCTCCAGCGCGTGGGCCTGGCCCAGGCCCTGATCAACGATCCCGACATTCTGATCCTTGACGAGCCGATGAGCGGCCTGGACCCGATCGGCCGCCGCATGTTCCGCGAGGTGATTCTGCGGCTCAAGCAGCGCGGCAAAACCGTGTTCTTCAGTTCTCACATCCTGTCCGACATCGAGATGCTGTGCGATCGCGTGGGCATGATCAGCCGGGGCAGGCTGGTTCTGGACATGACCATGTCCGAGATCCTGGAGCAGCGCGCGAGCGGCGGCAGAGATCTGGAGCAGATATTCATGGAGAAAGTGGGCGCCGCACAATGACAAACCGCATCTTCTGGATCGCCGCGAACACCGTGGTGGAACTGGTCCGGGACCGCGTGATGCAGGGCCTGGCGTTCGTGGGCGTGTTTTTGATACTGTGCGGGCGGCTCATCGCCGAGATGTCGGTTGTGGAGCGCGCGCGCATGATCACGGATGTGGGCGCGGGTGCGGTGTTTCTGACCGGCGCACTGGCCGTGCTGTTCGCGGGCACCAATCTGTTGGACCGCGAGATACGCGAGCGCAGCGCCCTGTGCATTTTGTCCAAACCCGTATCCCGGTCCGCATGGCTCGCGGGCAAAGTCCTGGGTCTCGCCGCCGTGCTGTGCGTTCTGATCATGGCGCTCACCGCGTTCCTGGTTTTATTCCTCTGGGCGGAAACCGGAATCGTGGCCTGGAAGCTGTTCGCGGGCGGCGCATTCCTTTATCTCATGCTGCTCATCGTCATGGGCTACGCGGTTCTGTTTTCCACCATCACTTCGCAGTTCATGGCTCTGTTCTTCGGGTTTCTCGTCGTGATCATCGGCCACATGGTGGACGACCTGAAAATATACTGGGCCAGCAAGGCCGCGGGCGCGCAGATCGTCACCAAGCTGTTCTATTATGTGCTGCCGGATTTGAAGCTGTTTTCCGCATGGAGGGTCACGGGAGAACACAGCATCATCGCGCCCGTGGAAGTGCTCTGGCTGGTTCTGTATTGCATTGCGTTCCTGCTCATAACCCTGGTCCTGGCGTCCGTGATCCTCGAACGCAAGGAATTTGAATAGTCTCCGGCTGTTCTGCGCCATAAAGCAGGGCAGGTTGTTCTTCCTTGATTCACCACCTCGAATGAAGTCATTTGAAATCACGCAGGCCGCATTCGTTTTGTGATATAATCCCCATCAGAAAACCGGCAAGGAAATAACGGATCCGCAAACGGGCAAACTATGCCGCACGCGCTTGCCGCCGCGGCGGTCCTGCGGACAGACACCGGGGTGCGCTTTGCCTTTCTCCTATTACTGGACAGCGGAAAAGCAGAAAAACTGGAGCCAAGCACAGCTCCTTCGCTACATCAGAAATTATGTGATTCCGTTTCATCCTTATTGCAGAAAAACATACGCGGACATGGGGATCGCGCCCGGCGATCTTAAAAGCGGCGCGGATATTCACCGCCTGCCTCTGGTTACGAAAAAGGATTACACGGACGATCATCTGGCCTTTGTGCTGCAGCCGCGGTTTCCGGGCCGCGCCCCGCTGTTCGACACCGCGCCGATCCGCAAGGCGGATCTGCTCAAATATCTGTGGCGGGCGCGCAGCGTGCCGCGAGTGGCGGCCATGGAG
>JAGUYV010000385.1 GCA_020061125.1 bacterium
CGGCCACGCGGTCCGCCTGCTCGAAATGGATGTGGCGGCGCACCCGCTCGCGCGGGGTCATGGTATCTCCCGGCAGAACCTTGGGCCGGGTGTCCGCAATCTCGCGCAGCATGCGCTCCAGGTCGCCGGGCAGGAGCTTGAAATCTTCGAGCAGATCCCCGAGCGTGTCCCGCATGCCCGGCGCCGTGCGCTGTGACGGGTCTTCGCCCGGCTTTTGCGCGTCCCGCAGCAGAGCCGCGGCGTACGCAATCAGCACATGGCGCCGCTCCCCGGAATCACGGCCGAAAAACAATTGCCGGGCCGCTTGGCCCAGCCCGGTAAAATCCCCGCCTGCCTTGACATGTGCATACATTGAGTTTCTCCGGAAGTCTGTCCGACGGCGCGCCTGTGCGCTGCGCAGCCGTCAGTTCAGGGTTTTTCTGCCCCGCAGGGTTCTGGCGCTGTTCAGCACCTTGGCCGTGCGCTCCGCGCGTATGGCGCGCAGGCGCGGCACGAACACGAAAAGCACGACGATCATGGTCACCACGGGGGCGACCACGAGTTCCCGCATGATGAGATTATTGGCCAGAATCCCGAACGGCACGGCGAAGGCCAGAAACACGGCGGTTATCTTGAGCGCCTTGCGCTTGACCTCGCGCCACGGGGAGACCGCGTACACCATGAAAAACGCCATGAAAATCAGATTTGTGGTGGCCCAGCCGCCGATGATTTTCACTGGCATTTTCAGGAGCGCATTCTCATGCCAGAGACCCGGCACGCTGTAGTTCCATTGCCACCAGCCCATGTTGCCGCCGCTGCACTCGACCATAAAACTTATGCACGCGATGATCATGCTCGACAGGCCCACGGTGGAGATCACTTTCGCCGGGTTGCGTCCGCGCGGGCAAAGAATGCACTCGGCCAGAAACCAGCTCAAGTAGATGGAGATCACCCACCCGAAAGGCACCATCATGGGAGTGCCGAACAGCTCCAGGCCCGATGAGAAATATTCGGGCTGGCGCGAATGCGCATTGATGAATTCCTTGGTGTAGCAATACAGGAAGGACCAGAAGAAGAATTTGCGGGTCAGCGCCGGCCCGTTCACCCGCAGGGAGTGGACCACGATGAAGCCCATGACGAACAGGGCCGGGATGATGAGAATGAGCTTGCTTTTATCCATTGTCCCGGATGCGCGCTTTTTTTCTGTCCGCGGCCAGGG
Organism: bacterium; assembly: GCA_020061125.1. Classification (GTDB taxonomy): domain Bacteria; phylum UBP15; class UBA6099; order UBA6099; family DSWB01; genus DSWB01. Next base: position 1,199 of record JAGUYV010000385.1, read on the forward strand.
CCGCGGCCGTGCGCGCGTGCGCCGCGAACACAAATGCGGCGATGGGAATCACCGTGAGCATGAGAACGGGATTGCGCAGAACGAACAGATTGGTGAGCGTGCAGGTGACGATGATGATCCAGATGCCCGCAAACGCGAGAGGCGCATGCTTGAGCGGCTCGCGCGATGCCGTGGACTCCTGCGCTTCCGGATTGGCGGCCGTGTCCTGTTTCATGATTTGCCGAACAGCATCTTTCCAAAAATCCCCGCGGCCGTGGCGTAGCGCTTGATTTCGCGGCCGGGCGCGCGGAACAGCCATTTGAGCCGCTGCGCGATGTACCGGGGCCGGAAGTAGTATGTGAAATAGGCCCGCTTCATGAACCCGGCGAGTTGCCCGGCGGTAAACGCTCCGGCCACGACCGGGCGCGGGGATTTCACGAGATAATCCTCCCACCGCACGGGCAGCAGCAGCCCCTGATTCTTCAATTTATTGTACAACACGCTCCCGGGAATGGGCTTGAAGATGTTGAAAAGGATCAGGTCCGGGGACAGCTCCACGGCGAAGCGGATGGTTTTCTCGATGTCCTCGCGGGTCTCGCCGGGCAGGCCGAGCATCATGCTGATCTGGCACTCGACGCCGATCTTTTTGGCCAGGGCCACGGCGCGGCGGCTCTGCTCGAAGGTGATTCCCTTTTTGATGAGTTCGAGGGTTTTTTGGCTGCCGGTTTCCACGCCGAACTTGACCTGGTAGCACCCCGCGGCCTTGAGCGCGCGCAGAAGCTCCTCGTCAATGGTGTCCACGCGGCTGAAGCAGTTGAAGGTGAAGCCGCCGGCGTCCGAGAGCAGGGCGCACAGGCGCATGGCCTGTTCGCGATGGAACATGAGGTTGTCGTCGTAAAAGCGGAAATCGCGGGTGCCGAATCGTTCTCGGCAGTGGAGCATTTCTGCGAAGATGTTGTCCGCGCTGCGCACGCGTTCGCCCTTGAACAGGTGCTTGCTGCAGAAGGTGCAGTTGTGGTGGCAGCCGCGCGAGGCGAGCAGCGCGGTGGTTGGCCGCTGCATGTAGTTTACGGGGTTCGGCTCGTAACGGTCCTGCTTGAGCTTTTCGCGCGCGGGAAACGGCAGGGAATCAATGTCCGCGATCTGCGCGCGGCGCGGGTTGCGCACGATGCCGCCGCCGGGCGCGCGCCAGCTCACGCCGTGAATGTGCGACAGGTCGTCACCACCGCCGCCGCGCACATGCTCCACAAGCTCGCGCATGGTGATTTCGCCTTCCCCGGCCACAAGCGCGTCGAAAGCGGGAAATTCTTCGAGGGCCTGGCGCGGAAACGCCGAGGCGTGGTACCCGCCCAGGACCGTGAGCGCCGCGGGATTCCATTCCTTGACCTGCCGCGCCAGTTCGTGCGCGAATTCGATGAACGGAGAAAACGCGGTGAAGCCCACTATGCGCGGGCCGCGCTCCTCCAGGTATTTGCGGAACGGAAACGGAGACGGCTCCACTTCGAGATCGAGGATGTCCGTGCGCACGCCCTCGCGCTCAAGGTATGCGGCGAGGTAGCAGATGTTGAGCGGAATTTCCGCGCACGGGATGTAGAACCGTTCCGTTGGAGAGAACGACGGCGGGGAAACGAGGAGAACGGCCGGAGGCCCCTGGCGCGGCATCATGCCCCCCTGCCCTTCGCGAGATTGAGCCAGATGTATTTGAGGCCCGTGAACAGGCGGATGCACTCGCGGCGCGGGTACCGCGCGAACCACTTCATGCGCTGCAGCACATAGCGCGGCCTGAAAAAGAACGACAGATACGCGGTGCGCAGCATTTTTTCGAGAAGCTCGCGATCGTGATCGCCGCTCACCACGGACTGCGTCTGTTTGATGGAATAGTCGTCCCAGTTTTTGTGAAGCAGGCGGCCCTCGCGGTCGAGTTTGCCGAACAGCGAACTGCCCGGCAGGGGCTTGAACAAATTGAACCCGGCCAGGTCCGGGGAAAGCTCCTTAACAAACCTGATGGTCTGGCGCATTTCCTGTTCAGTTTCTCCGGGCAGGCCCAGGATCATGCTGATCTGGCACTCGATGCCCGCGCGTTTGGTCATGGCCACGGCCGCGCGGCTCTGGTCCAAGGTGATGCCCTTTTTAATTGTCTGCAATCCTCGCTCGGTTCCGGTTTCCACGCCCAGCTTGAGTTGGTGGCACCCGGCGCGTTTCATGGCGCGCAGCAGATCCGGATCCAGGCTGTCTACGCGGCTGAAGCAGTTCCAGTTGATGCGGAGTTTTCTTTTGAGCGTCTCTTCGCAGAAGGCCAGGCAGGTGTCCCGGTAAGCGGTGAGGTTGTCGTCGTAGAAGCGGAAACCGCGCATGCCGTAATCCGTAACGCACTGCTGCACTTCATCGGCGATGTTGCCCGCGCTGCGCACGCGCGCGCGGCCGCCGAACACGCTCTGGCTGCAGAACGCGCACCGGTGGTCGCAGCCGCGGCTCGCCAGGATGCCCGTTGTGGGCAGCTCCACATAATTGATGGGGTTGACCTTGTAACGGTTCTGGTCCAGGAGATGGCGCGCGGGGAACGGGAAAGCGTCAATGTCTTCCTCACGCGGCCGGGATTCGTTTCGCACGACGCCCGCCGCGCCCCGCCAGCACAGGCCCTGTATGTCGGAGAAATCGTCCGCGCCCTGTTCCACGGCGCACGCCAGCTCGCACAGGGTGCGCTCCCCTTCTCCGAAGATCAGGAAATCGAAGTCTGGAAATTCCTCGAGGGTTTGCAACGGCAGGGCCGAGGCGTGATAGCCGCCCACCACAGTGCGCGTGCCCGGCGATGCGGCCTTGATGCGGCGCGCGTAATCGTGCGCGAGATTCACGAACGGGGTGTACGCCGCGAACCCCGCGAGCGCGGGCTTGTGCGCGGCGGCGTATTCTTCCAGAGAAAAATCCGCGTCCGCGACATTCATATCCACGATGGCGGCGCGCACGCCGTCCCGCTCCAGAGCCGAGGCCAGATAGCACACATTCAGAGGGATCTCGAAATCCGGGATGTAAAAGCTCTCCCGGTCGGAGATCACGCGCGTGGCCATGAGAAGAACCTGGGTGCGGGTCATGTGACGATTTTCGCGGCCTCGATGATGTGGAACCGCGCCGGGTGCCACGACGCGGGGACCTTGAACCAGGGCAGCAGCAGCGTTGGCATGATTTTTTCATTCATGCCCACGCGCTGATCGAATTCGAGTCCAAGCTCCACGCCGCGGAGCAGTTCCCTGAAGTTGCTGACGGAATAGAAATGCATCATGGGACGGCCTGTGCGGTTCAGCAACAAGGCCGCGGGGGTGTACAGGGAGCGCAGCAGGATTTCGAGAGCGTCCGGCAGAAACAAATCCACCACGAGCAGCCGCCCGTGGCGGCGCAGCACGCGGCGCGCGTCGCGGAGCATGAGGCCCACGGCGCGGTCCGTGTCCGCGGGCGTGTCCATGGCCATGTGGTGAATCAGAAACGGGACCACCACGAAATCGAAAGAGGCGTCCTCGAACGGAAGATGCTGGGCGTCGGCGCACACCGCGCTCACGCGCTCGCGCCGCGGCAGGCGCTGGAGCATGTTCAGAGACAGATCCAGGCACACCACGCGCTCGGCGTGCGTGTCCGCGAAATTCAGCACCGGCCCGCTGCCCAGGCAAAGCACGCTGCCGCTCACGCGGCGGGTCAGCGCCGGGTTCACATTCCGGTAGATCTGTTTCTGGCTCTCGACGATGGTCCTGACATATTCGTCGCTCAACGCGTCGAAATAATCCATGGACACCGCCTGATTGCGGCTACTCATACCAGCGCGATACCGTCCTCCCGTACCTTATTGTAAAGGGGATGCTCCATTTGTTGATAGCCAGAAACATGAACCCGTTTGTGGCCAGATAGACAAAGTCGAGGACGAACGAGGGCGCGCGCCGGACCAGGAATTTCCACAGCGGTTTGAGCCGCGGATACCGGACCGCGGCGTAAGCCACTTTCTGGATGCGCACGAGTTCGTCTATGCCCGATTGCCTGATAACGCTTTTTTTGAGATAGGTGCCCGTGCTTTTGATGTCCGCCTCGGTGCACAGATTCATCTGCGCGGCGGTGTCCGCGATTTTGAGGCCCGGGCTGGGAGTGAGCACGGTGAAGCGCGGCAGGTCCGCACGCACGGCCGCGTTCAAATCCACGGTGGCCCAGCCGTCAGCCACAGTTTCGCCGGGGATGCCGAGCATGTTGAAAGTGAGCAGCTTGATGCCGCGCGCTCGGGCCGCGCGCAGGGTTTCAGCGAGTTGCCGGTTGTCTCCGCCGCGGCGTTCGAGAACGCCCGCGCGCAGGTCTTC
>JAGUYV010000171.1 GCA_020061125.1 bacterium
GCTGTGATCCCGGCCGGCGGGCGCTTTTTGAAAAACTCCCAAAGCTGCTTGAAAGGCGAGATCGCAGCAAACACAGGGACTATGAACGCGGGGGCTTTCGCGTGCCTGTACCTGCATTTTGCGGCCGCCGGACTTTTCCTGCGGTCCCGGTCAGAATTCGAGATCGTATCCAAGCGTCAGCTTGTAATAACCGAAGCTCTCCAGATAGAACTGATTGAAGCTCGTGGACGAGCCGTTGAGGTACTGGAATACCAGGTGTGTGGCGACTTCCGAGAACTCGTCCCCGGCAGGCGTCATGCCGTTGATGTTTGCGCCAAGGGTGAGGCCGGCCTTGAGTCCGCGGTACAGGTCATATTCGCCTCTGGCGCGGATCACATAGCCGGCTTCGGGGAAGCGTTCGCGGTCGTGGCGTTCGAGGCGCAGGTCCCAGTCCAGGCGGCCCGGGTCCGTGGGGTAAAGTTCCATGCGCCAGATGTCGGCGCGCATGGTTGGGCGGCAATCCGGGGTGGTGCAGGCGCTGTTTGCGCGCACCTTGGTCTCGATAAAGGTGAAGTCAATGTTCCGGTTGGAAAACGCGCGCCAGCGCGTGCCCATACTGTAGCTCCACGAATCCATGTCCACGATGCCCAGCTTGTTGAATACGCCGGGGATATTGGTGGATTCATTGAAATTGGTTTCAAGCACATGGCGTTCGGCGTAGCCAGGAATCACGGCGCGGAGCTTTCCCTTCTTCACGGGGATACGCCACTGTCCTCCGCGGGTTTTGCCGATGGAGATGAGCGGGCGGATGCGGGTGGTGTTGACCTCGGCGCGCGCGCGCCGCGCCCACAGCCCCGTGCCGCGCGGCTCGCCCAGAAAGAACTCCTGCTCCTCAATGTCAATATCACCGTTTGCGGGTTTGCGCACCAGGGACACATTGCCGATGCGCGACTCGAATTCGGCGCGGGCCGCGAATGTGGAGATGGCCTCGACCGCCTGCGATTCCGCGCGCGCGGGATGGGCCGCGCACAACAGGTTCGCGAGAAATGCGATTGCAACAATCAAAATCCATTGCGTTCTGGGTGTCATTCACGAAGCTCCCGAATCAAGATTTTTTCATAAGCATTTTACCGGATGCGCCGGAAATGAAAAAGCCCCATCCCGTGAATTCCGGGATGGGGCCGATTGCTCATTGCTGAATCAGCCGTGCGCCGTCAGATCCCCATGGTGGAGAACATGCCGGTGCTGGGCAGACTGCCGGTGTCAACCGGAAGAGCGCCCGCGCTCACGATATTGCTGGGCGGGGTCCATGAGGTAATGTAATAATCCGTGCCGTAGTCGAGGCCGGTGACTCCGTTGGCGTTGAGCACGGCGGAATCGTGGAGCGTGAACACCAGAGTGTCGTTGCTTTGCGCGGTTGTGGTCCAGGAGAACGAGCCGTACAGAGATGCGTTGGTATCGTCAATGGTGAGTGTTCCGCCCGTGTTCACATTCTGGATGGAAATGGAGAAGCCCGCGGGGCTTGTGACCGTGGGATCCATGCTTTCACTGAATTTTGCGGAGAACGCCGTGGTGACAGGATCCACGCCGGTATCGCCGCTGGCGGGCGTGAACGCGACCACATACGGATAAACCGGAGGCGCGGTGCCAGCGGCTGTGGTGAAGCTGCCCGTGGTGGTCGTGCCTGTGAGATCCGGCGCAACGCCTTGTGTGCTGACAACATTGGTGGGCAGGGTGACGCTTGTGATGGTGTAGGTTGTGCCGGGCATGAGGTACTTGAGTCCTGCCGTTCCCAGAACGGATGTGGAATTCAAAGTGTAAACCAGGGTGTCGTTGGTTACGGTTGTGGTTGTCCAGGAGAAGGAGCCGTAGGACAGGACATTGGAGCTGTCAATGGTGATGGTGCCGCCCGTGGAGTTGTTCTGGATGGTGACGGCGAATCCGGTGGGGGTGACGGTGGTGTCCATGGATTCGCTGAAGGTCACGGAGAACGGGGTGGCGTCGTAGTCAACATTGGTGGCGCCGGCCGCAGGCGAGAAGGCGACAACCGTGGGCACTGTGGGTGTGACGGGCGTGGTGCCCGTGGCGAGTCCGGCTTCCTCAAGCACATAGTCAACCCACGAAGTTGTGCCCGTGGCGTAAGTCATGTTGAAGCTGGCGTAATCGGTGAAGGTTACGCTGGAAAGCCCCGTGGGGGTCACGGCCACGCCGTACTGGAAGCCGCTGGGGAACAGGGTGTCCACGGCGTCATTGATGGCGGCGATGTCCGCATCGTCCACTGCGGAGAGCGCCAGTTGGGATGTGTACGCGTATTTGATGGCGGCGGCGGCGCCCAGTGTGGTTTCGGGGCTGGCCACCACGCCGGTGGTGTACAGGCCTTCGTCCACGGAGGGCACGACCACGGCCACATAGATGCCGTAGGAATCGCCGGTGAAGGCTTTGGCTTCGAGCAGATGGTTTGTTCCGGCGAGCACATTTCTGATTTCAAAGGAGCCACTGCTGCGGAAGGTCACGCGCTGGGTGCTTGTGTCGCGCGTGGCTGTGGTGCAGGCGCTGGCGATGGGGCCGTAATATTCGCCGGTCTGCGAATCCGTGTATGCGTACGGAGAGTTGGATAGGCTTTCCGCATCCTCGGTTACATACACATGCACGGGAATTTCGGTGTCGGAAGTCGTGGTCTGGTATGCGGCGTCATGCCAGACGCTGAAATCACCGCAGCCCTGGTACAGGATGCCGTTGTCGAGGTAGCTTTCTTCGGTGTTGTACACCACTGCGGCCAGGCGCGCTGGAACCGAGCTGCCGAAGTCCACGGCCATGCCCACGCGGCCGTATGAAGGCGCCGTGGCGGTGGATGATGCGGCTCCGCCGCCACCGCCGCCGCAGCCCGCCAGGACTGCCATGAGCGCCAGCGCCATGAGCGCGGATGCTATGCGAAGTGTGTGTTTGTGTTTTTTCATGGGTGTCTTCCCTCCTTTTCCTTAAAATTCGATCTCGCCCTGGATGCCGCCGGTGCCGGAAAGGAAACCGTCGTCGTCTGCCAGATCGACAAGATCCTCGAGCACGCTGTCATCCAGTGCGGTGTCTATGGCGTCAAGAATATCTTCATCATCGAATTCCATATCCATGTCTTCTTCCATGCCATCTTCCATGTCCACTTCGGATTCCAACTCGGCTTCGAGTTCCTCGAGTTCCTCTTCGTCCATGGTCATGTCTTCATCGCCGAAAGCCTCGATGAATTCCGCGCCCGCTTCCTCGGCCTGGGTGACTTCTGCCTCAAGCTCGGTGAGCATGTCGGCGGGGATTTCCGCGGGTTCGGACGGGGGCATGCCGGGGGCTTCGACTTCAGAGAACATGCCCGGAGAGAGGTCCACGGTCACGCCGCCCGCAGTCACGGCCACATTGCCGTCCACCACGAGCACCTGGGTCTCGGTGCACTGGAAGCCCGTGCCGCGCACGCCAGCCACGGCGGTCGGGGTGTTGACATTGAAAGAAGATGTGCCGCCCAGCTTGGCGGCTTTGGCCGTGACCGAGCCTTTTTCCAGCTTCACAGTGCTTTTGGAATTGCCCGCACCGTCCACGGACAGGCTGGACATGGTGACCTGTGACGCCGGGCCGACTTTGACCACGCTGCCGCCGCCCCAGGCCACGAACGCCTGTGCGCCCGCGCCGGTCTTGATCTGGCCGGTCTCGGTGATGGTGTCACCGTCTTTCGCCGCTTTCCACGGGGCCTTGGCCGTGGCCTTAACCTGCACATCGCCCTTGATTTTGCTGATTTTGGCTTTCATGACCGCCGCCTGCGATGCGCTGCAGGCAAACAGCAGCATCAGCGCAAACATGGCGATTCGTGTCATAACCGGTTTGTGCATTGCCCTGCCTCCTTTGTTTTCAATTGTGTTTATGAAGTCGGCACATGGTGCGCACCGCTGTAATGATTTGAACTGATGCAATCCGGATATTCAACTGTCCCGGAACGGCGCCATGCCCGGCCCCGTATCCGCGGGCCGCCGCGGTCAGTCGCGGCGCCACTGTGTCTCCTGCGGATTCCTGCGCCATTCCCGGGGGAAAGGAATGGCATGCCTTTGAAGATGACGCCCCCGTACAACTTAATAGTATGAATAGAAATAGCTTGCGCGGATAAGCTGGTTGTCGCCCAGGGTTCGGGCTGCATGGAACAACTGGTCCAGGTACAGGTAGCCCAGGGTCACTCGCTGCTTTTTGTCAATCTTGAAGGTGAAGTCGGCCTGGTACTGGTTGGTGTAGTGTTCCTTGAACAGGTTCACGCCGTCGTCGTTGAGGCCCCACACGAAGGTGTAGCCCACATCGTAGGACCACTTGCCTGTGATTTCGTCAGCCATGTCAATTTTCTGGGACAGGGTGCGGCCCTGGCTGAAATCCGTGCCCGTGCTGTATGTGGTCTTGAGGGTGTAGCGCGGGCGAACCTTCTCCATGGGGTTGACCTTGAAAGTCATGCCGAAGGAAAAGCGGTCACTGTCGCTGCTGGGCAGGGTGTTGCGCCGCGGGTTGCTGCTGTGCGAGTAGCTCAAGTCGCCTTTCCACTTGCCGGTGATGGTGCGGGCGATGTTGAGACCCCAGATGTGCGAGGCGTTTGCGCCGTCGTCAAGGCTGTACTTGTTGAGGTAGTACAGGTTGCCGGTCACATCCTTGTCCAGCTTGCGGAACGCGGACACCATGGAATACAGGAATGTCTCGCCGCTCACATTGCCCGTGCTGGACGACGCGTCGGTCTGCGCCTCGACCCGCTCCATGAAGGTGAGCACCACCGGCCCCGGCTGCGCCAGCGCGGGCAGGGCCACGGCAGCCATCATGACAATGAATGCCGCAATTGTAAAACTTTTTTTAATGTTCATCATTTTCCAACCTCTCTTTCGCACATTATTTATCGTGAATGTATATAAATAAAACAGCCTTTGAACTGTTGGATCCTAACACTTGCAGCCTTTTGTTGTCAAGCAATTACAGCCAATTCCAACAATAAAAACCACGCAAGTTACTTGGTGTAATCGTAGAACCCCTTGCCGGTCTTGCGGCCGAGGTGTCCCGCATCCACCATTTTCTTGAGCAGGGGGCAGGGCCGGTATTTGTCGTCGCCGTAGCCCGCGACCAGGGTGTTCATGACATTGAGGCAGATGTCCAGGCCGACAAGGTCCGCCAGAGCCAGCGGCCCCATGGGGTGGTTCATGCCCAGTTTCATGCCCGTGTCAATGGCCTCGGCGCTGCCCACGCCTTCCCAGTACGCGAAAATGGCTTCGTTGATCATGATCATGATGAGGCGGCTGGTGGCGAAACCGGGGTAGTCGTTGACCTCAATGGGGGTCTTGTCCAGCTTGAGGGTCATGTCCTCGATGGCCTTGTAAGTTTCGTCGCTGGTGAGGTAGCCGCGGATGATTTCCACGAGTTTCATCATGGGCACGGGGTTGAAGAAGTGCATGCCGATGACCTTGTCCGGCCGTTTTGTGGCGGACGCCACCTTGGTGATTGACTGCGAGGATGTGTTGGTGGCCAGAATGGCGTGGGGCGGAAGGAGTTCGTCCATGACCGCGAATTCCTTTTTCTTGAGTTCCACATTCTCGAAGATGGCCTCGACCATGAGGTCCACGCCGTCGCCGATGTCCTCGTTTCTGGTCACGGGCCTGATGCGCGCCAGGGCCGCGTCCATGGCGTCCGTGGTCAGCGCGCCCTTGGCCGTCTGGCGCTCCATGTTCTTTTTGATCACGCCCAGGCTGCGGGCGAGAATTTCGTCCGTGAGGTCGCGCAGAATCACCTCGTAGCCGTACTGGGCGCACACATGCGCGATGCCGTTGCCCATGGTGCCGCCGCCCAGCACCAGAACTTTTTTGATTTCCATGCCTGCCTGTCTCCTCTCGATTCAAGCTGATTGCGCGGCCCGGCTCCGGGCCGCTTTCAATGCAGATTATACATCAGCGGAGGAAAAAGCGGGGAGGCCCGGCAAACCGTTTGACCGCGCAAGGATTCGGGAACAGCTTTATATTAGGATTGAAGCAAATTGTGCAACGGGGAAACAAATCGCGCGCGCACGGGAACCTGATTATGCGGGGGGCGCGCAAACGCGAGACCCGGAAAAGAGCTGATACGCAGTGGCGCCTAAAGTCCAGGAGAACAACAATCGCAAAGCGCGGAACCGCATCGAGGATCCCTCGGTGAAAAAGCCGCGCAACGGCGAAGTCCCCGATGAGGACGCGCCCGTTATGATTTATTACAAGTGGTGCAAGGGCTGCGGCATCTGCGTGGAGTTCTGCCCCAAACAGGTTCTGGATTTCGATGCTGACGAGCAGAAGCCCGTGGTCGCCCGTCCCGAGGATTGCATCCAGTGCGGCATCTGCGAATTGCGCTGTCCGGATTTCGCCATCACGCGCGTGAGGAATGGTTCCGGCAATGGCAACGAAAAACAAAAACCCAAAGCAACCGGCCGTAACGCGAAAGAAAAATAACGGCGCCGCGCGCGCCGGAGCGCTCAAGAAAGGGCAGAAAGCGCTGCTCATGAGCGGCAACGAGGCGTGCGTGGAAGGCGCGCTCGCCGCGGGCGTGAATTTCTTCGCCGGATATCCCATCACCCCGGCCACGGAAATCGCGGAACTCATGGCGCGCAGGCTGCCCGCGGCCGGCGGCAAGTTCATTCAGATGGAAGATGAAATCGCGTCCATGGCCGCGATCATCGGCGCCGGCATCGGCGGCGCAAAATCCATGACCGCCACCAGCGGCCCCGGCTTTTCCCTCATGCAGGAAAACCTGGGTTTCGCGGTGATGGCGGAAATCCCCTGCGTGATCGCCCATGTGCAGCGCGGAGGACCCAGCACGGGCCTGCCCACGCATCCCTCGCAGGCCGACATCATGCAGACCCGCTGGGGCACTCACGGCGATCACTCGATCATCGTGCTCTGCCCCAATTCCGTTCCCGAAACCTACACGCTCACCATCACCGCCATCAACATGAGCGAGCGTTACCGCACGCCGGTCATTCTGCTGCTCGATGAAGTCATCGCGCACATGCGCGAGAAAATCATCCTGCCCCTGGACGAGCCGATGGACATCATGGAACGGCCGCGTCCGAGCATGCCCCCGGAGTGGTATATTCCGTACGAAGAAACGCCGTCCCTGGTGCCGCCCATGGCCGCGTTCGGCGAAGGGTACCGCTATCACATCACAGGGCTGACCCACGACACGCACGGTTTCCCCACGCAGAAGCCCGCGGAAATCGAAGCGCTGAACCGCCGCCTGCGCCTGAAGATCGAGCAGAACCGCAAGAACATCGTCATGGTGCAGGCCGAATTCGTGGAC
>JAGUYV010000449.1 GCA_020061125.1 bacterium
GGCGCCATGCGGCCCACGCCCGCGCCAAGGTCCAGCACGCGCGCGCCGGAATCCAGTTTCTCCATCCACGGCCCGAGCAGGCGCGCATAAATTTCGCCCTGATAAATTTTCCTGTGATGAACCGGGGACTCCGGGTCCATGAAGTTGTTGTATTCGGGGTGGGTCCGCCATTCGCGCTCGTAAGCCAGCGCGTTCCACAGTCCCGGCCGCCTCGCGCACAATTCCAGGGCCTCGGGGCCATCCTGTGAAATGGTCCGCAAATCCTCGTGCGCGCAGAACAGAGCGATTTCCGCGTCCGGGTTTTGAGCGCGCAGTTCACAGGCGATTTCCTGCACTGAACGGCCGCTCTTTTTCGCAAGCTCCCGCAGGGTTGCGCAGTCCCCGTCTGCGCCGGGGTTCCTGAATTTCACTTGCGCGTCAGACAGGGACATGGCGGCTCCGGCTGCTGGAAAAATCAAATACACAAAGAGCTATTCGCGAAGAGGGCGAAGGGAACAAAATGCGCAGCTTCGGGCCGCGTTGATTGGTTCTTCTGCGCGACTCCGATACTCTGCGGTATCCTCTGGGAATCATTGTTGGGGAAACACTGCCGCGAAGCAGCGCGGGGCATATCACTTCAGCCCGAGGAGTTTCTTGAACACGCCGATGGCTTTTTCCTCATCGAAGGGCTTGGACACCACGCTCAACGCGCCTGCTTCCAGGGCTTCGAGCAGCTTGTCCTGCGCGCCGCCCAGGGAGCTGACCACCACGATCTTTGCGGCCGGGTCCTTCTGCATGATCTGCTTGATGGCTTCCATGCCGCCGATGCCGGGCATGGACAGGTCCATGGTCACCAGGTCCGGCTGGTACTTTTCGTAGAACGCGATGGCTTCCTCGCCGGATTTGGCGGTGTCCACGACTTCGCATTCATCTATGGATTCCACGATCTCGCCCAGAAGGTGGGCGGCCACTCGGCTGTCGTCTGCGATAAGCACTTTTTTGCTCATTTACGCCAGTCCTTCCTTCGGCTCGGTGCGGAGCGGATTATTTCGGGTATCCCACGGCCACTTCCAGGTTGCCGATGGGCGTGTAGAAAGGCACAATCACGATGGCTTCATTGGCCCTCGGAGGCACGGTGGTGTCCTTGTCGTCCAGGTAGTTGTAGGGCGGATCAATGTCCAGGGTCTTGCCGTCCTCGATGATCTTGGAGCGCACATTGCCGCACACCACATTCACGAACTCGGCCACGGTGTCCAGAATCAGTTCCTTGTCGAACGGCAGGTCGTCTTTCTTGAAGGTGCGCTTGGCGATCTGGTGTCCCACATCCCAGCTCACATTCAGAATGTAGCGGCAGGACACGGAGCCTTTGAAATCAATCACGGACATGGCGCCCAGGTTCTTGACCGGCTCTTCGGTTATGGTGAGGCGGCCTGTCTTGCTCTGCAGGTCACCCACGCGCAGCAGCAGCTTGCCGGTCAGGTCCACCATGGTCTCGACCGAGGACTTGTTCGGGATGTCCTCCTCGATCATGACCTCGACCATGGGGATGGCGGTCTGCTCTTTCTTGAAGTGCCCCAGCTCGCGGTCCACGGAGTCCTGGTTCAGGAATCCGCACGCCACAATGGCTTCCCCGAGATACACATGGTTGTTCTTCTGGATGGTGATGATTTCTTCGAGCTGCTCCTCGGTGAGCATGCCCATGTTCACCGCCAGATCCCCGAACCGCATGTCCGTGCGCTTTTGCTCGTTGTTGATCTTGGCGGCCTGTTTCTCGGTGATGTAGCCGCGGTCAACGGCGATCTCACCCAGCTTCAGGATTTTGCTTTTCTGGTAATTAATGGCCTTGACGAGCTGATCTTTCGACAGCACATCTTTTTCCAGCAGATATTGGCCGAAAAACTTGGGAACCATTGGCAGCATGGTACGCTTACTCCTTCATCTTTGTCCAATTCGGGTCTCTAATAATGATTTTTCCAAAACCACCCCAGTATTGACCCTTAATAATATTACCTTATCGCGCGCACTGTCAATAATGGAACCGATCAAAATCGCCAGAAACCGCGCGGAAACGCGGAAAACAGAGGAATCGCGGACATCGGACGCGGCAGTGATAAAAACAAAGATTAACACGGAGGACACGGAGGGCCGGAGGGCACAGAGAAATCATCGAAGACGGATCCGCCCGCGCGAACCGGAATCCGGTTCGTGCGGGCCGCTTGTGTGTTGAGCCTTTCTCCGTGTCCTCCGTGTCCCTCCGCATTCTCTGTGTTAATCTTTGCCTTTGCCTTTTGCTTTATTTCGCGCCACCGCTGCTCCGCGGCATTCTTCACGAAAAACCCTTTTGTTGAAAACCCGCGCCGCGCGCCGTTATAATGAACCGGCACATTTTAATCAAGGAACCCGGACCATGCTCGCAGACCAGATAAAGCAAGCCCTGCACCAAGCCGCGAAAACCACGCCCTGGGCGGACCACGCGCCCGCGCGCGCCCAGGATTTCCCGCTCGAAACCCCGAAAAAAGCCGAACACGGGCATTACGCCACCAACATGGCCATGCGCCTGGCCAAACCCCTCAAGCGCGCGCCCATCCAGATCGCGCAGGAACTGGCCGCGGCCGTGGACACCTCCGGCGTCATCGAGTCCGTGGAGGTCGTGAACCCCGGGTTCATCAACATCCGCGTGAGCGCAGCGGCTCTGCGTTCCGTGGCCGTACAGACACTGGAGCAGGGCGAGAGCTACGGCAAAACCGGTGTCGGGCAGGGCGCAAAAGTGCAGGTCGAGTTCGTGAGCGCAAACCCCACCGGCCCGCTGTCCGTTGGCCACGGCCGCCTGGCCGCATACGGTGATTCCCTGGCCCGCACCCTCGCCGCCGCGGGCTTCGCCGTGCAAAGGGAATTCTATGTCAACGATGTGGGGAATCAGATTGAAAAGTTAGCTCGCTCCATTTTCAAACGGACATCTCAATCTGTTTTTTTGAATTTGAGAAGAAGCGATTTTCAAACAGATGAAAAATACATTCAGGAGTTCAAAAGAGCATTTAAAGAGAATGTTACTCCTTTCACGACACATTTCCAAGTTAATGAGGATGATTATCAGGGTGACGATGTCATTGCAGCTTCCGCAATTATTACTGAAGCAAGTTCGGAATTGCTGAATTGTGTGAACATCAATTTGGATTTATTTAGATCGAGGAAACCAATTCCTAATGTCGACGATTTCACATGTGAAAACGATGTGCAAAGAGAAGAGATTCAAAGCCTTTTAATTCACCCAGAATGCAATTTTTCAGAGAGCCGCATTTTAAATGAGTTTGCTATTAAAGCAGTCGATGTATATCTGGAAAAGCAGCAAAATACTCTCAAGCAGTTTGGAGTTGTGTTTGATAAATGGTTTAGAGAAAGTGAATTGTATCAACTCGACGGTGTGCATAATGTCGAACAAGTCAATCTGGTCTTGAACAAACTGCGCGAGACCGGCGACATGTACGAAAAAGAAGGCGCGGTGTGGTTCGCTTCGAGCAAATACCTCGACGAAAAAGACCGGGTCGTGCAGAAGTCCGACGGCAACAAGACATATCTCATGTCCGACATCGCATATATCTACAACAAGCTGGGCGTGCGCGGGTTCGACACGGCCATCTATGTGTGGGGCGCGGATCACCATGGTTACATTGACCGGATCAAGAGCGCGGGGCAGGCGCTCGGGTTCGCCCCGGAGCGGCTCGAGGTCATCATCGTGCAGCTTGTGAGCATCAAGGGCGAGCGCATGAGCAAGCGCCGCGGCAACATCATTTATCTCGACGAACTCATCGAAGATGTGGGCGCCGACGCCACGCGCTTTTTCTTCCTCACCCGCCCGCCCGGCACGCACTGCGATTTCGACATGGACCTGGCCCGCGACAAGAGCGAAAACAACCCCATGTACTATCTGCAATATGTGCACGCGCGCATCTGCAGCATGATGGAAAAGGCGGGCGAGGCGAATCTCGCGCCGGACCCCGCGGCGCTGGACCGCCTGGCCGAACCCGTGGAGATGGAACTGCTCAAACTCATCGCGGACTTCCCGTGGGAGGTTCAGGGCGCGGCCCTGGCGCGCGAGCCGCACCGCATCATCAACTATCTCACCGCCGTTGCGGGAAAGTTTCATTCGTTCTATCATGATCATAAGGTAATACAGCAGGACGATGAATCGTTGAGCCGCGCGCGCCTGGCCCTGTGCGGCGCGGTGCGCACGGTGTTCCGCAACGGCCTGGACATGCTGGGCATTTCGGCCCCGGAAAAAATGTAGCAGCGGGGAGAAAAGAAAAGCAAAGATTGACGCAGAGGGGCGCAGGGGTGCGCAAAGGGCGCAGAGGAAAGACAAGGGCAAGGGTAAAGGCAATGATTACCACAGAGGCCACAGAGGGACACGGAGGGCGCGGCCCGAAGCCGTGCTTAAAAACAGTCTCCACGCCTCCGCGTCTCCGCGGTGTCCTTTCCGCATTTCATCTTTTGCCTTTGCGGAAGCCGGAAGCCGGATCCCCGGACTGCCGGATTTCCCGCCGCGTCTCCGCGGTGTCTTTTGAAAATGTAGGGCGGCGTCGCCGAACGCCGCCGCCGCAGGGCAAGGATGAACGCAACAAAGGCAAGGGCAAGGGTAA
>JAGUYV010000420.1 GCA_020061125.1 bacterium
GACGGGCTGGAAAGCCCATTCCACGGCACAAGCTGGGCATGCGCCCTCCTATGCGTGTGTCTGCTAGGTCGGCCGGCGCGTGGCGCCCAGGGCCACCAGCGGCAGGGCGGCGCCCAGGGCGAAGGCGGCGTGCGAGGCGAGCGCGCGGCGCTCTCGCACGCCCAATTTCAAAATCGCATACGCGGCGAAAGACAGCAAAAACAGCGCTTCGGGATATCTCACGCAGGGAACGAACCCGGCGAACAGACCCGCAGCCAGCGCCCATGGCGCGGATGCGCTCCTCACCCATCGTGTGACAAAAAACAGCGCCCACGCCATGAAAAACAGCGACGCAATATGGGAGTATCCGTAAAAAGCATGCTCGTTCAAAAACGGAAGGCACGCCATGCACGCCGTTGCCGCCACGCCCCACGGGCCGCTTATCCACGCGCGGCACACGAGAAACAAGGCCAGGAGCGACAGCGAGGCCAGTAGCGGGTTCACGAGATACATGGCCTCCGGTCCGAATGAGCGGAACGCCGCGGCCAGCACAACCGGAAGTCCCGGCGGCCACATGCTCACCCTCCTACCGCCACCCGCATCCTTCCATCCGTAGCCCTCATACTGGATTCGCGATTCCAGGTCCAGCGCGCCGCCTCCAGTGCGCGCTATCTGCCTGGCCTGCACAAAATAGCCGTGCGAATCGAGCGTGGAGATCGCCGGTTGATAAAAGCGCATCAGAAACGCGAAGTGGCACGCAACGATCACAATGGCGGCGGCCAGCGCCGCCGCGCCGCCGCGATTTCCGTTCGTCGTGTCCGCGCTGTGTTCCATTGATGCCGAAAAGGACCCGATCGCTGATGTGCGCCTGCATGCGCGCTGCACGGTCCGCCGCGTCCATTCTAACACATACACCGCGCGCGCGTCGGCGGTATTTACACTGTTGCGCGGCGCGGTCTATACTTGAAATTCGAGGGAGCCGCATCCATGGACGAACCGGGTAATCGGGATCCGCACGGCGTTCGGTTCGATCTCATCACCGAGGTCGGGCGCGTGCTGCAGTCCGCGCGTAGCGTGGAGCAGATTCTGCACGATATCGTGGACCTTGTGGCCGGGCTGATGAAGGTGGACGGCAGTTCCATCTTCCTGTACGAGGACGGAGCGCTAAAGCTCAAGGTGTACAAGGGCGTGGAAGAAGAGAGCCTTGAGCCGGTGAGCGTGGAACTCGGGGAAGGCGCGGTGGGCGAAGCCGCGCTGCGCGGCCGTCCCGTGGCTGTTCTGCTCGACGAAAGCGCGCCATCCTTCATTTCACAATATTGTCCGGAGCCGGTGCACAGCCTGTTGTGCGTGCCCATGCTGGAAGACGACAGCCTGATCGGCGTGCTGAACCTGCATCACCACGGGGACCGGCAGTACTCGGATGTGGAGCAGGGCTTCGCCTCGTTCATCGCCTCGCAGCTTGTGGGCGCGATCCGGAACGCGCAGCTTCAGGAGGAAATACTGCGAGGACTGCGGGACATGGCTACCCTGCACCGGGTCAGCCAGATCGTCAGTTCCGTGCTGGACGAGGACATGCTGCTGGACCTCATCGCGCAAACCGCGGCCGAGCATCTTCACGCCAGGGGCTGCGCCCTGCGCATGCTCGTTCCCATGACCGACCAGCTCGAGCTGCGGAGCATATTCGGGTTCGATCCGCAGATTTCGCCTCCCAAATACATCAGGGTCGGGTATGGCATAGCGGGCAAGGTGGCCCTGGAAATGCGCCCCTTCGTGAGCAACGATGTGGAGCATGATGAGACCATCGCCGGCGAAGTCGGCATCCCGCTCAAGTCCTCGATATGCGTGCCCATGCTGGTCAAGGGCCGGCTCATCGGCACCATCGGCGTGTTCGACCGCACCGACCCGGACACCGGACGGATCGTTCCGTTCGACGAAAGCGATGTGGGCCTGGTGGCGTCCATCGGCGCCCAGGCCGCCATGGCCATTGAAAACGCGAACTTGTTCGACGAGGCCCGGCGCCTGTCCGCGGATAAAGAATTGCGCATCAAGGAGTTGTCCCTTCTCCTCGAAATAACCAACATGATGCGCAGCACCCTGGACCTCGAGGAAATCCTGTACATCATTCTCACGAGCGTGACCATGGGCCAGGGCCTCGGCTTCAACCGCGCATGCCTGTTTCTGGTGGACGAGAACAAGGCGTTTTTGCGGGGCGCCATGGCCGTAGGCCCGGCCACGGCCGAGGAAGCCCAGCAAAGCTGGAACGCCATTGACCCCGAAGGCAAGACCCTGGCCGAGCTTGTGACCGAGTACGGTCGCTACAACATGTCCGCGGGTTTCAACACGGACAAACGCATCAGGGAAACGCGCATTCCTCTGGACCCGGAGAAGGGCGTTGTGGCGCGCACCGCCCTGGAGCGCAGATCCTTCCACGCCGTGCATTATTCCTCGCCCGAAGGCAGCGAGGAAACCGTGCTCCATGAACTCAATTTCACGATCTTCGCGTCCATTCCCATCGTGGCCAAGGACACGGTAATCGGCGTGATCGTGGTGGACAACTTTGTGACCGGCGAACCCATCACCGACGACCTCATGAACTTTCTGCAACTGTTCGCAAACCAGGCCGCCAGCGCCATCGAGATGGCGCGCGTGTACCAGAATCTCGAGGAGACCAACAAGCGGCTCATAGATGCGCGGGATTTGCTCGTGCGCACCAAGACCCTGGCCACGCTGGGCGAGTTCTCCGCGGGCGTGGCCCACGAATTGCGCAACCCTCTGGTGTCCATCGGCGGGTTCGCGCGACGCCTCATGCGCATGCTGGATGCGGACGCCAAAGAAGCCAAGTACGCGCGCATCATCACCACGGAAGTGGAAAACCTCGAGCGCATCCTGTCGCAGATTCTGGAATTTGTGAGCGGCGGCCGTCCGGTGCGCAAGCAGGTGGATGTGTTTCTGCTTCTGGAGCAGGTCTTCGAGCTGTTTCGCGAGCAGATGCACCGCGCGGGCGTGGTCCTGTCCACGGATTTCGAGGAAGAGGCCCGCATGCTCTGGGCCGACGAAGTGCAGCTCCGGCAGCTTTTCATCAACCTGGTCAAGAACGCCATCGAGGCCATGGACGAAACCGGCGGCGCGCTCACGGTCAAGGCCATCCGCATGCGGGACGAAACCGGCGGCGTGGGTCTCGAGATCCGGGACACCGGCTGCGGCATTGATCAGGAGGATTTGGAGCGCATCTTCGATCCGTTTTTCTCGCGCAAGGCCGCGGGCACGGGCCTGGGCCTGTCCATGTGCTCGCGCATCGTGGAATCCAACCACGGCGGCCGCATTTTTATCGAGAGCGCCCGGGGCGAGGGAACCGCGGTTCTGGTGTGGCTGCCCGAGGAAACCGTGGTCAAGCCGGACGCCGCGCCCCCGGACCCGATCTGACCCGGCGCCGTGTTTTTACTTTTCCCGCCGCGGTGTGTATAATAGATTCAAGTCGCACCGCGGGAGACGGCGATGAAAAAGATCCTCATCATTGACGATGACCAGAGCATCCGGGAATTTTTCAAGGACGAACTTGAAGAAGACGGGTATGCGGTGGCGCTTGCGGCCACGGGGCAGGAAGGCCTGGAGCAACTCGACGCGGATCCCGCCGGGTTCCACCTCGTGATGCTCGACATCAAGATGCCGGGCATGGGCGGGCTGGAAGTCTTGAGCCGCATCAAGGAGCTGCGCCGCGATCTCCCCGTGATTCTGGTGAGCGCATACGACACCTACAAGATGGACTTTTCATCCTGGGCCGCGGAAGATTACATCATCAAGAGTTCCGACATCCGCGAACTCAAGGAAAAGATCCGCCGGTATATTTCCTGAAAACGGAATGGATGCGGTTTCAGCGCCCCACCATCATTCGGGTGATGGCTTCGCGCATGTTCGCGCCTTCCTTGCGCTTGGCCGGGTTGGACTCGAACATGAACCGGGCCACCAGGTCGTCCGTGGCGCGGATGCGGTTGATGAGCGTGCGCAGCAGGGACTCCATCATGGCGTGCGCCAGGTCGTCCCGGTTCTGGAGCAGGCGCTTGAAGTCGCGCCCGTAGAGTTCGAGCACCGTGGTGTTGTTGAGCGCCATGCACGAAGCTGTGCGCGGGCTGCCATCCACCAGCGCCACTTCGCCGAAGAAATCCCCGTGGCGCAGCGTGGTGATGTCCCAGGTGTCCTCCACATCGAGCTTTTTGATGATTTTGACTTCGCCCGCGTCAATGATGTACATGGAGTCGCCCCATGCGCCCTCCCGGCACACATAGTCGCCCTTGCGGTAGTGGTGCTCTTCCACCAGCGTGGCGACGCGCTCGATCTGCTCGTCCGTGAGGTTGTCGAAGAGGCGGCAATGGCGCAGCGTATCAATAATCATCGTCTTCTCCCGGCTATTGTGGCATTCTGATATATTATCCGCGGGATTCGCAAAAATGTGAAGGCGCGGGATTGCTAATTAATTGAGCGCGCGCGCGCGGTTCTGTTATAATGTGCGCAATATGGCCTGAACCCGGCCTTTCGAGCCGGGCCGGCCGGGGCCTGTGAGCCACGGGAGACATGGCATGGAAGTGGACCGCAATCTGGTAAAAATTCCCAGGGTCATGCTGGACCCGGCGCGCATCGAGAAACTGTTGAGCCGCCGCCGCGTGGCGCGCGCGGGCAGGGCGCTTCTACCCGAGCCGGCCGCACGGCCCGAAACCCTGCCCATCTCCTGGCAGTTGAGCCGCGAGCACCTCGAGGCGCTTACCGGGGAAATAGACGCCGCAGAACCCGTGCTGCACAATGTGTACGAGGACCGCGACATTTTCGAGCTTCGCCGCCGGGGTCTCCAGCAGATCATGGATCTGCTCCAGCGCATGCGCGGATTCGTGGACAGGTATCCTTTCAGCGACAAAGAAAAGGATGTGGTGCGCGCGGAGATTGACGCGCTGTCCAGGAACATCGAGCAGGTGGCGGCGCAGACGCGGTTTTTCAATATGCCGCTGCTCGCGCCCGCGCTCAAGGTGGCCCCGCTTCAGCCAGAGTCCGCGCGCTCCGCGGGCAACGCTACGGACATCGTGTTCGTGGTCAGCCGCGCAAAGTCCCTGCGCAAGGATGTCCGCCTCCTGGCGGACCACGCACGGCACTTCGCCACCGACCTGGCCAACATGGGCCTGAACGCGCGCCTGGGCCTGCAGACCTTCGGACGCACCAGCCAGCCCGCAGGGCCGTTCCGCATTTCCGCCGAGGATTTCATCGCCGATCTGAATTCGGTCTCGCCGGGCAAAGAGCCGCAGAACGCCCTTGAAGCCCTGCGAAACGCCGTAGAGGATTTTTCGTTCCGCGAGCCGTGCGGCAAGTTCGTGATCCTGCTTGCGGACGCGGACGCCAACGATGACTTCGCCGACGCCAGGGAGCGGACTATCGAGGCGCTCAAGAGCGCGCGCGCCACGCTTCATGTGTTCAGCGTGAACGACCCGTTCACGGGCGCGCCCTTCGCGGCTTACGAAGAAATTGCTCACGCCACCGGCGGGCAGTACTTCAACATCGCCGTCACCGACTACCGAAGCGCCCTGGCGTCCCTGTCCGCGGCCATCTGCGCGCAGGCCGTGGAATCCGGCGCGCCGGTCGTGTACTCGGAAAACCGCGCGCTGCCCATCGGACCCGAAGCCTCGGAAACCATTTCCGTGCGCTTCCCGGATTTCCGGCCCGGCGCGCTGGGCGTGGACTCTCTCAAGCTCGAATCCCGGCAGGATTTCATGGAGGCGTGCGCGGTTGTGGACAACGCCCTGCGCACGCTGTCCGAGGACGCGGGCGAGAAGCGCCTGCTGTCCGAATTCCTCGACCGCATTCTGTCCCATTTCGACACGGTGCGGCTCTACAGGCTCGATTTCAAGATTTGAACCGCGGGGACGAATCGTCCCTTTTCGGAGAAACCGCCGCGCATGACTCTCCGCCGGGAAATTCATGCGCGGCGCAGCGGAGGCTGTTTCATGGTAAAAAGCGACACATGGATCATTTCCATGGCCCGGGAGCGCGGGCTGATCGAGCCGTTCGAGGCCGGGCAGGTCCGGGATGGCGTGATATCCTACGGCGTGTCCTCGTATGGCTACGACCTGCGCCTGGAGCGCGAGTTCCAGGCGCCGCTCTTTGAGCAGGACACCGTGGTGGATCCCAAGAACCCCGGCTCGCTCGAATACGATTCTCTTGTTGCGGATTCGTTTCTGATCCCCCCCGGCAGCTTTGTGCTGGCCCGCAGCCTCGAGTATTTCCGCATTCCGCGCGATGTGCTGGGCCTGTGCACGGGCAAGTCCACTTACGCGCGCAGCGGCGTGCTGGTGAATGTCACTCCGCTCGAGCCGGAATGGGAGGGGTACATAACGCTTAATGTCATCAATGCAGGCCCCGCGCCCGTAAAGCTGTATGCGGGCGAGGGCGCGGCGCAGGTGATTTTCTTCGCCGCCGAACAGGTCTGCGCCACCTCTTACGCGGACCGCAAGGGCAAGTACCAGGCCGCAAGGGGCATTGAGCAATCCAAAATCTGAAACCGGCGCGGAACATTTTCCCGCGCGCTGTCATTTGACTCCATGAACAACGCATTTTCGAACACAGGGGGGAACCGGACATGAACATCAAAGTTACGGCAATGGACATCACGGCGTACAAGGGCGGCGCCCTGGTCGTGAATCTCTTTCACAAGGTAAAAACACCGGGCGGCGCAACCGGCGCCGTGGACAAGGCTCTGGGCGGCATCATCACCTCAATGATAAAAGACGGGCAGATAACGGGCGCGCTCGAAGAAACCACGGTCATTCCTACATACGGAAAAATCGGCGCATCGCGTGTGGTGGTGGTCGGGCTGGGCAAAAAAGAGGAATTCGACCC
>JAGUYV010000506.1 GCA_020061125.1 bacterium
CGCGCTGGTGGACATGCGCCTGCCCGACATGGCCGGCGACGCGCTCTCCGAGGCCATGGCCGCGCTGCGGCCCGACATGCCCGTGATCATCATCACCGGACACGCGGACCTGGACTCGGCTCTCAAAGCCGTGAGCGGCGAAAACATCGTGGGCTACGAGCGCAAGCCCCTGGACATGGACCGGCTCCTGGTCCTCGCCCGCGAGGTCATAACCCGAAAGCGCGCGCAGCGAGAACTGCGCGAAAGCGAACTCAAGTACCGCACCATCTTCGACACGGCCGCGAACATGATTCTGTGCGTGGACGAGCAGGGCCTGATCGTGGAGTGCAATGCGCGCGCGCGCGAGGTTCTGGGCCTGGACGCGGACGCCACTGCGGGCCGTGACATCCAGACCCTGGTTCACCCGGACGATCACGAGGCGGCGCGCGAGTGCATCATGCCGGTGTTCTCGGGCGCGCCCATGCTTAAAAAAGAAATCCGGATGCTCAAGAGCAACGGCGAGGTGCTGTTCGCCAGCGTCAACGCCAGCCTCATGCCCGTGCACGAACCGCGCAAGCAGTCGTTGTGCGTGATCCACGATATCACCGAGCGCCACCGCGCCGAACAGGAAAAGCTCAAGCTGCAGCAGCAATTGCTGCATTCGCAGAAAATGGAGGCCATCGGCACTCTGGCCGGGGGCGTGGCCCACGATTTCAACAATATGCTCGCCATCATCATCGGCAACGCGCAGATCGGCCTGGCCGACACGCCCGCGGGCGAACCGGGCCGCGAGGCCCTGCAGGAAATTCTCACCGCCGCGCGCCGAGCCTCTGAACTCACCATGAAAATGCTCACCTTCGCGCGCAAGGAAATGCGCGATGTGCAGCCCATGGATTTGAACGAGGTGTGCAACAGCCTCACCGGTTTGCTGAACCGCACCTTCCCCCGCACCGTCCGAATCAAGCCCCTGCTCGAAAAGGGCCTGCCCCCGGTCAAGGGCGACGCGAACCACATCTTCCAATCCCTGCTGAACATTTGCAACAACGCGCGCGACGCCATGCCCTCGGGCGGCGAGCTGCGCATCGAGACCTCGGCTCTCACCCTGGACCAGGAGTTCTGCCGCATGCGTCCGGATGCGGACCCCGGCGCGTACTGCCGCGTGCGCATCGCCGACACGGGCGTGGGCATGGCCCCGGCTCTCATGGACAAAATCTTCGAGCCGTTCTTCACCACCAAAGGCCTGGGAAAGGGCACGGGCCTGGGCCTGTCCATGACCTTCGGAATCGTCAAAACCCACAACGGGTTCATCACCGTAAGCAGCGAGCCGGATGCCGGCGCTGTCTTCGATGTGTACCTGCCAGCCGCGGACGCCTCCGTGATCGCAAGCTTCGTTCAGGAAACAGGGCAAATCCCGCGCGGGTCCGAGACCATTCTGCTCGTGGACGACGAGGCCCCGTTTCTGAAAGTCGCCAAGAAAATGCTTGAGCGCGCGGGGTATTGTGTGATTACCGCGGTCAACGGCCGCCGCGCCCTGGAAACTTTCAAGAAGAAGAAGGATTCCATAGACCTTGTGGTCATGGATGTGATCATGCCGGAGATGGAGGGCCGCGAGGCGCTGGCCGGAATGCTCCGCATCAGGCCGGATGTGCCGGCCATCCTCGCGTCCGGGTTCACCTCGGATTCGGATGTTGAACTGCCGCCGGGCGCGGCCGCGTATGTCCAGAAACCGTTCGACATGAATGATCTGTGCGGGGCCGTGCGCCGCGTGCTGGACAGGAACCGGGGCGCGCCTCCCGCACAGTGACCCGGATTATTCCCAAAAAGCAAAAAGCCCGCGCCTTATGGCGCGGGCCTGAATGGTTTCCTATGTTGCAAAAACGCGTCAGATCATGCGCATGGCGCGCAGGCGTTTGACGCGCTCTTCCATGGGCGGGTGCGTGGAAAACAGGCCCGAGAGTCCGCCCTTGAACGGGTTCACGATGAACAGGTGCGCGGTGGACGGATTGCCCTGCATGGGGCGCTTCTGCACGGTGTTGTGCAGCTTAACCAGTGCGTTGGCCAATGCGTCCGGGTTGCGCGCGAATTTTGCCCCGGCCTTGTCCGCCTCATATTCCCGGGCGCGGGAAATGCCCATCTGGATGAGCATGGCGGCCAGGGGCGCAAAGATGGCCATGGCCAGAAACACCAGGGGGTTGTTGTCCCCGTCGTTGTCCCGGTTCGCGCCGCCGAAGATCATGGCCCAGCGCGCCATGCTCGCCAGCATCATGATCGCGCCCGCGAGCGTGGCCGCGAGGCACTGTATGAGCGTGTCCCTGTTCTTGATGTGCCCGATCTCGTGCGCCAGAACGCCCTTGAGTTCTTCTTCGTTCAGTATCTGCATGATGCCGTGGGTCACAGCCACCACGCCATTCTCGGGGTTGCGGCCCGTGGCGAAGGCGTTGGGCGTTTCCGTGGGCACGATCGCGATTTTAGGCTTGGGGATGCCGGCCGCGTGCGCAAGCTCGGTCACCATGCGGTGCAACTGCGGCGCCTGTTCCTGGGTGACTTCCTGCGCCCGGTAAATGCTCAACACGATCTTGTCGCTGAACCAGTAGGACCCCACATTCATGACGATAGCAAACAGGAACGCGATCACCAGCCCGCCCTGGCCGCCAAGCAAACCGCCAACGGCGAGAAGCAAGCCCGTGAGCAACCCCAGCAGCAGCGTCACTTTCATGGTGTTCATGGTTCTTTCCCATCCTTTCTCTTCGTCAGGTGAAGACTCCCCTGCGCGCAGCCATTATTACTGATTGCGCGCGCATCTCTCATTTTATTATAAACAGATGCCGCCCCTTACGGTTCGCAAGAAAATGAAATCCAATGTCGGAACAGGCAGTTGCTCAAGAGGAAGTAACGCAACTTTTCACAAGGCGCGCGCTGCCGGTAGCGTTACCCTGCCGCCCCCAGCGGAAGTCCCGCGCAACATTGCGCCAAAAAATATTGTTGTTTCAATAGGATTTTGACGATTTGTCCGCGTTGCGGTGGAACTGGCGCGGGATTTGAATATAAGATAGCAACATGCCCGGCATGAGCGCCTTGCTCGAACGATAGGCAGGCACGACATGCGGCATCGGAAGCAAACAATTCCCGGGGAGGGTGAAATCCTATGGCGGAAAAAATCGTAATCGTGGGCGGAGTGGCGGGCGGCGCAAGCGCGGCGGCGCGCGCGCGGCGCGTGGATGAGCACGCGCAAATTGTCCTGTTCGAGCGGGATGAATTCGTGTCGTTCGCAAACTGCGGCCTGCCCTATTATGTGGGCGGCGAAATCAAGGATCGCGAAGACCTGCTCGTGGCCACCGTGGACATGCTCAAGGCGCGGTTCAACATTGACATCCGCACATTTTCTGAAGTGGTTAAGATAGACCGCGCGGGAAAAACCGTTCGCATCAAGAACCGGATCACCGGCGAGGAATACGACGAGACCTACGGCAAGCTGCTGCTGGCGCCGGGCGCCGCGCCCATCAAGCCCCCTCTGGAAGGCATTGATCTGGACACCCTTTTCACGGTGCGCAACATCCCGGACACGGACCGGATTAAGGAATTCGTGGACACCCGCGCGCCCCAGTCGGCCGTGGTGGCGGGCGGCGGGTTCATCGGCCTGGAGATGGCCGAGCAGCTCGTGCGCCGCGGAGTGCGCGTGTCCATCGTCGAGATGCTGGACCAGGTCATGCCGCCCATGGACTACGACATGGCGTGCATTGTGCATGAACACCTTATCGAAAAAGGCGTGGAGTTGCGGCTTGGCGACGGCGTCAAGGGTTTCCGCAAGCAGGGGGACAAGACCGTTGTGACCACGCAGAGCGGCGCGGAACTGGCGTGCGACCTGGTTGTGCTGTCCATCGGCGTGCGGCCCGAGAACGGATTGGCCAAAGACGCGGGCCTGGACCTGGGCGAGCGCGGCGGCATCATTGTCAATGACCGTATGCAGACCTCGGACCCGGACATCTACGCCGTGGGCGACGCCGTGGAGGTCAAGGATTTCGTGTCCGGAACAAAAGCCATGATCCCGCTCGGCGGCCCGGCCAACCGGCAGGCGCGCATCGCCGCGGACAACATGCTGGGCCGCAGCGCGACCTACCGCGGCAC
>JAGUYV010000178.1 GCA_020061125.1 bacterium
AAGCTCTCAACCGGTTCGCGGCGCTGCCCCCCGAAGAGCACGCGCGCATGGCCGCCGCCGCCCGCGCGCAGGCCATGCGTTTCTCTTGGGACAGCGCGGCGAACGCCATGGCGAAACTCTGTGAACAGCGCATGTAACACGCGCAATCTTAAAATAAGGTAAAGCACGGTCTATCCCGGCCGATATTATTTAACGGGGACATCACCGCATGGCATTGAAAGTACTGTTCATCAATCCGCCCTGGTACAGGCTACAGGGCCTCATGTCCACTTATCCGCCCATGGGATCTCTTTACATCGCCGCCGTGCTCGAGCGGGATGGATTCGACTGCTGTGTATGGAACGCGGATTATTCAAGCAAGCCTCTCAAAGTATCCGAAGGCTCCTCTGCAACCACAACCGCGGAGATGACCCGGAAATTTCAGGAATACAAAGATCTTCTTAATGATCTGAACAAGCCGGTCTGGCAGGAAGTCAGAACTGTGATACAGGAAGAGAAACCCGATGTGGTGGGGCTGTTGTGTTACACCACATCGGTGCAATCCGTATTGAACACCGCCGCCATCGCGCGGCAGGTGAATCCCGAATGCATCATTGTATGCGGGGGACCTCACGCAACTGTGCGTCCCGAGGATTTGCTTTCAGACAATTCTGCAGTGAACTATGTGATCCGCGGCGAAGGCGAGACCGCGATGCTGCATTTCATGCGAACTCTGCGCGACGGCGGAGATCCGTCCGGTGTTCCGGGCCTCGTGTTCCGCAACGGCGCCGGTCTTGTCTCCAATGAGCGTGCCGAGTGTTATGAAGACACGGCCGCGCTGCCCGTGCCGGCCAAGCATCTGCTCCGCCATGCGGACCGTCTGCCGGCCGTGGTGTTTCAGCCAATCTTCTCCTCGCGCGGTTGTCCCGCGAAATGTATTTATTGCAGTTCCTTTCACATCTTCGGCAGAAAACCCAGGGCCGTTCCCGTGGAGATCGTGATTGAAGAAATCGAACTGCTCAAGAAAAACTTCAATGTGCATCATTTCTTCATCTGCGACGACACCTTCGCCAGCGAGCGGGAACACACCATGACGCTGCTCCGGGAAATCGTCCGCCGCAGGCTCAACATCACTTGGGGCTGCCAGACGCGCGGAGAAAAACTTGATGAAGACCTTGTGCGCGCTATGAAAAAGGCGGGCTGCACCCAGGTATCCATAGGCGTGGAAACCGGATCTCCGCGCATCCGAAAGCTCATCAAAAAAGGCAACACAAACGAAGATGTGGAACGCGCCGTTGCGCTGCTCAAAAAATACCGCATTGAGGTTGCAACTTTCTTCATGTTCGGATTTCCCACCGAGACCCGCGAAGACATCGAGCAGACCGTCGCGTTCATGAAAAAACTCGATCCATATGTGGCGCACTGCAACATCGCCACCCCGGACCCTGGAACGGAATTTATGGAAATGGCGCGCGCGCAAAACCTCATGCCCGCAACCATCACGGACTGGAGCATGCATTATCACCAGAGTCCGGACATGTTTATCACCGACCAGTTCACGCCCGATGAAAAGCTGGAACTGATCGCAAAACTTCAAAAGGTTTTCGACGCGCACAACAAGCGCAAGGCGCGGCTGGATCTGATCAAACGCGCGCCGCTTTATGTGCGCATCATCATGAAGGAAAAACTCTACAGGCATCCCGCATATTTGATTGGCAAATTGCGGGATCTCACCTGACGCCCGAAGAAAAGGAGCACATGGGACTGCGCGAACGCTGGAACAGGGTGGCTGCGGACATTGCCGACAGCCCCGCGTACTGGACCCTGACCGCGACCAATGCGGGGATGCGGCGCGCGCTGGACCCGGCGCTGACGGCCCTGCCGCCGGGAATCGCCCTTGATGCGGGCGCCGGGGGGTTGGCCTTCAGGCAACTGATTGCGGCCCGGCCCGGTATTCATTATATTTCCTGCGATGTTGCGCCTTCGCACCGGGATCTGGACTTTCTGGCCGACGGATGCGCGCTCCCCGTGCGCACCGCTGTAGCAGACAGCGTGATTTGTTCAGCCGTGATTGAACATGTCCCGGACACGGCCGCGCTTCTCGGGGAACTGCACCGAGTGCTGCGCCCCGGCGGACGCCTTGTGCTCACGGTTCCGCACTTTCATTACATCCATGACGAGCCTCACGACTATTACCGTTTCACGGAGTTCGGCATCCGCCTTGTGCTGGAGCGCGCCGGGTTTTGCGTGGACATCGTCACGCCTGTTGGAGGGCTGGCGGCGTTCTTGTCAACTCTGGCGTCCAACGCTTTCATGGGGCTGTGCGCCAGCCCGGGCTTTGTGCGCGCAGCGGCGCTCGCCGCAAACCGCGCCTTCGTCGCCATGAGCGCCGCCCTGGATCGCGTCACGGGCGGAGGCGGCAAATTCGCCATCGGCTATGTGGTGTCCGCGCGGACCGGCGTCTCGGAGGCCGCTTCATGAATGTCGGCCTGTTCGGTCCATTCGATCTCTCCCGCAGGGACGGCAATACGATTCGCATACTGATGCAGGCCCGCGGATTGCTCGAAAACGGGTTCAGGAATTTCACCTTGTTCGGATACGAGGCGTGCCTAGATCTTGATGTTACGCAACGCGTGGTGGGACAGAGATTGTTTCCGAAGAAATTCCCCTTCCGGCAAAAGCTGCCGCCTCTCGGCGTCAGCCTCGCGCATGCGCATCACTACCATGGCGCCATGCTGGTGCGCGAACCCTATATCGTGGACATGCCCAGCTTCACCATGCTGCAAACCGACGCCATGTACCGCGTCACGGGCGCCCCACTCAAAAGAATCTTTATGCGCCGCGTTTTCAATCCCCTTGTCCAGATTCCCACCGAGTCGCGCGTGATCCGCAACGCGCGCCATGTCATCGCCGCATCGGAAAACATCAAGCGCCACATTATGGAAACTCTGCCCGGCGTATCCACGCCCATCACAGTAATTACCAACCCCATTGATCCGCGCGCATACGAGCCGTCCCCTTGCCATGACTTGCGCGTGGGGTTGTCGTCGTCGGATTTTGAGGATACCATTGACTCGCAGTGCCTGGAGTTCGCAGTGCAGATAGCAAAGCGCGCCCCCGATGTCGAGTTTCTGGTTGCAGGTCCCATGGGCGCGGCCAAAAAGGCTTTGCTGGAAACCATGCCCAACATGAAGGCTCTCGGGAGGCTTCCCTTCGAAGACTATCGCCGTTTCCTGCGCGACATCTCCGTTTTCCTCATGCCATACGGCAATTACGACTATGGCGGATCCAAGTTCAAGCTGCTGGAGGCGGGCGCGTGCGGGCTGGCCGTGGCCTCCACCCGCGCCGGCGCCATCGGCTTCGAGCCGCAGGAGGTATTGCTGATCGAGGACACTCCGAACGCGCTGGCCGAAAAGATCCGCTCGCTCAAAACCCCGGCTCTGCGGCGCGAGCGGGGCATGGCCCTGCGCCACGAAATCGAATCCCGACACGACTATCTCAAGGAAGCCGAAAAGCTGATCGCCGTGTACGAAGAGGCCGCGTTGTGAAAGTCGCCTTTCTAAATCCCCCCCGCGTGATGGAGCGTCTGACCGAAGACTTCACGATCGCATACAATGTGTCGCGGTTCAGCCGCGGCGTGGACATCGTGTATGGCGTGACGCCGCCCACGGAACTGGCCATTCTCGCCGCGGCCGTGAAGGAAAAGCACGAGGTCGCGTTCTGCGACGCCAACGCACTCCACATGTTCGCCCACGAAGTATGTGAATGGATGCGCGACGAGCGCCCGGATTTCCTGGTTGTTCGCGGAGGCGACGCCACACTCACGGCTGATGTGATGTTTTATCATTATGCGGAAGCCATGGGGATTCGCGCCGTGCTCTGGGAAGACACGCTCAACCCGCTCTATTCACAAAGGCTCATGAGCGACTTCCGGCTCAAGCGCGTGCTGTACGGCGAGCCGGAGCGCAAAATATTCGAGATACTCGACGGGGCCGAAGGCCTGGTGGGCGGCGACATCATTCCGGACATGGACGCCCTGCCCCAGCCCCTCATGGACGCTCTTCCCATGGAGCGATATGTCAAGGAAGGCCGCCGCAACTGGTATTCATTCCTGCAGCGCGGATGCGGGTGGGGCGCTTGTGCTTTTTGTCTCATTGCTCCGTCGGACATCACACACCGGATGCGCAGCATTCCTCACATCAAACAAGAACTTGAGATGCTGAAAGAACGCGGCGTGGAGACCATCTATTTCTGGGATCCGCAGATCAACCCGAGCCGGGAGCGAGTGCACGCATTGTGCGATCTGTTCGCGCAGTATCCGTTCAAGTGGGAAGCATGGGCGCGGGTGGATGTCATGGACGATGAGCTTGCGGCCGCAATGAAACGCAGCGGGTGCTTCCGCCTCCATCTGGGCGTGGAAAACGGCGACGACCATGTTCTCAAAAGCATCAACAAAGGCACAACCGCGGACATGATCCGCAACGCATTCCGCGCGCTTCGGGCTCACGGCATCGAGCGGGCCGCCTACTTCTGCATGGGAACACCGGAGGAGTCAGAAGACAGCTTCCGCCGGACCATGAGCTTGATACGCGAGATAAAACCCACGACCATCGTGCCCGCAAGCTACCGCCCGTTCCCAAATGTGCCGCTCACGGACCAGGCGCGGCACGCGGGCATGCTGGTGCAGGACCATTACGATCTGGCCCTTGAAAGCGACTGCTTCGGCACAGCCTTGGCAACGCGCACCAGACACATGAGCGCCGAGCAACTGTCGAAATGGATGGACCGAATGCATGCGCTGTCAACACGGATCGCTCTGCGCTCCTACGCTTTCAAACCGTCCGTCTGGAAACCCTATGCGCGCATTTTTATGGTGCGCGCAATCCGCAACCGGCTGGTCCGCCGCAGAACGCCTCACGGACAATGACCCCATGACAGTAAACCCCAGAACAATACGCGCCGGTCTGCGCACACTGCTCAAAAGTGGTGTCATTGGCGACGCACCCATCCACCTGCAGATCGAGCCGTCAAGCTACTGCAATTACCGCTGCCTTATGTGCGACCGCCACGCCATCCCCAACCCCTCGCACATGCCGGTCGCGAAATTCCGCGCCATCATAGAGCAATGCAGGCCATTCTATGTAACACTTAGCGGCTATGGAGAACCCCTGCTGCACCCGGATCTTCCGGAAATGATCCGCCTGGTCAAGGAAACGGGTGCGGGCGTGAACACCACAACAAACGGGTTTCTGCTGGGCCGGCGCGCGCAGGAGCTTGTGGACTCCGGGCTGGACACAATCAACATTTCACTGGATGCGGCAACCGCGGACAGCTACAGCCGCATCAGGCGCAACAGCCATTTCGACAAGGTCATTTCAAACATCGGCATGCTGCGGGCCGCGAGGGGCGGCCGAAGCGCGCCGCACATGCGCGCCACATTCGTCATCCAGAGGCATAACCTCGATGAATTAATTCCGTTTCTGGATCTCGCGCGGAACGCGGGCTTCGACGCCGTGCTGTTCCAGCCGCTGCTTCTGTTTGACATGGAAGATGCGCTGTATTCGGAGCTTGCCGGGGATATGGACGAAACCGCACTACGCGAAGCTCTTGAGAAAGCCAGATCACACGCGCACCGCCTGGGCATTCCCGGCAACCTTGACCGGCTGATTGCACGCCTTGACGATTTCCTCTCCGTGCAGTATAACAAACAGGAGCGGCCGGTGTTGCTGAAACAATGCGCCAAACCATGGTTCAGCGCCTACATTTCCGTGGAGGGAGACCTGCGCCCTTGCTGCAGCTTCGCGCCCATCGCCATGCGGTTCGGAAATGTATTTGAGACGGACATCCTGGAAATCATGAACGGCCCCAGGGCTAGAGAATTCCGAAAACGGCTCAAGCAGGGCCGTCCGCCGCACAGTCTCTGCTCACGGTGCGTGCCGGAATCCCTGTGGGACCTCATGCGCACGGCATCGTTCTGACCGGTGACATTCAGCCGGACGGCTTTTTCCGGAACACCAGAATAATGGGCGTCTGCCAGTGAAATAACTTGCCAAGGGCCAACAGCGCGGGAGTCAGCCCCATCCGTTTCGCCACGCGCACCATGCGCTTGAGCCGCCCGAGTTCCGCCCACTCCGAGAACTGTTCCGAACGCAATCTTTCAGCCCAGATCCCATAGCCCCAGTCCAGAATCTCGATGTTGCGGCCATGCGGTTTGAGCCAGCGCTTGAGGCCGCCCACCGTCACAAAATGCAAGGTGTCGAGATACGCTGGAGACCGTTTGAAAAGCCTCACATAGAGCCGGGCCAGAAAATGCGGCATGTGGGGGATCCAGAAAATGCCGTAATGCCCTTCCCAGAAAGAGCCGTAGTTGGGGACGAGAATAAAACCGGTTCCGCCGGGTTTCAGGGTTCGTACGGTTTCGGCAAGAACCCTGCCCGGATCCTGCACATGTTCCAGAACATTAAAGGAAAACACCACATCGAAAGCATTGTCGCGGAAAGGAAGCTCCTCGCCCACGGCGTCGCAAAGGCAAACGGGCTCGCCATGATGCTTAAAAAACGCCCGCGCCAAATTGATGTTGGCTGGAAAATCATCTCCGCCCGGCTCCACGCCTGCGGGGATGGCGCCGAAGTCATGGGCCGCGCTCAAAAGTTGCGCACCACATCCGGATCCGATCTCCAACGCCCGCTTTCCCGCAAGCCCTCCCGGCGTTGCGTTGTTCACAAGCGCAAGCTGTTCCCGCGCCCGGTCCAGGCTCATAAATTCCCGGCATATCCGCTCAATGTCGGCGTCACGATGAAATATGCCTTCAAAATATTTGGCTGTTGCGGTGAAAAAGTCTTGAAACGCGGCATCCAGATCCTGCCCGTCATGGCGAATCCGGCCCTGGAACTCTGTCACAGATCGAGCCTTTCTCCAACTGGTTTTTCAAATGCCATTTCGAGTAAATTCCCTCGGCCAAACAGCACATTGATCGCTTCGAACGGCGCGCCCGCTGCAAGCAGCAACGGACTGGCATTGCTGATGCGCAATCCTAAAGACTTCCCGGGCCAGCCATGATTCACGACAATGGAAAAATTCCAGGCCATTGGCCCGAATGTGAACTGAAACCGTTTTCCCATTGAGGTGAAGCCCGCGCCAGCGGCAAGTCGCGCCAGGGTTTCCGGAGTGAAATGCCACAGATGCCGCGGTAGGTGATACCCCCACCAAAAACGGCCGAAAACGCCTCGGTCCAGCGCATCCATGTTCGGTGTTTCCGTAAGCAGAATGCCTCCTGGCTTGAGGATGCGGAAAATTTCGCGTAAAAGCGCGCCGGGCGCCTCCACATGTTCAAGAACATGGGTAAGCGTCACGGCGTCGAATGACTCGCCGGAATAACCCATTTCCTCGAGCACGCCGCAATCTACATCAAGACCGGCGGCTCTGACGGCGGCTGCGACTCGCGGGTTTGGCTCCACGCCTTTGAGCTTCCATGTTGTGCGCCTCTGTAAGTATTTGAGAAGTGAGGCGTCACCGCAGCCGACATCAAGCAATGAGACGCCGCAGTCTCCGAAACGCGCTTTGAGCCTCCTGTATCGCGGCTCATTCGTGCGCCGGTCAAAAATCCGCGCCAGACCCGCCGGAGGCGCCGCGTTGCCCGCTTGACGGTAGCAATGGTAGTCATCAGGATAAAAGTACTCAATAAGCTGTTTCATGACCGGCCGGGGACATGTGTAGCACAAACCGCAATCCTCGCAACACACTATGTGAAATGCCATGCCGGATGGAATTTCATAATCAAACGACGATATCATTCGAGAACGGCGGCTGCTTCCGCAATTGGCGCAGCAGGGGATCTCCCAAAGAATTTCTTGGTCTTCAATCGGTTTCATGCGAGGTTCCGCCTTCCGGTCTGAAATTATATTTGCGGCCGAGGCGAGTGTCCATGAGCAGGATCCTCTTCCCCGGGTGTTCTCCCAGGCTCAAACCGGGTATAATGAGCATTCGCATGGCCGAATGTTCGCATGGCGCACCCCGCGGAGGGCTGCATGACGGAGTTTATCACCGGGTTGTTTCATGGAGGATTTGCGTTTCGCGCAGTGCTTCTTCCATTCATTCTCGGCTTGCTGCTGCGCGCGCGCAGGCTGCGCCGCAAGGGGCTGTTCCTGTGGGACGAGGCGGCGTTCGTGCGCGAGACGGGCGTGACTTTCAGAACCTTTGAATTCCTGTTCCGCAACTTCGGCGAATTGCGGCGCTTGCGCGGCGGGGCGGACAAGGCTGCCATCGAGGATGTCCGCAAGCGGTATGTGGAACATGCTGCCGGGGATTATGTGTATTACAAGCCGTGGCACATGTTTGCGCTGCGGATCGGAACGGCGCTGACGCGGCAGACGGATTTCGGGGCGGCGCTGCCTTCGCTGACATTCGGGCTGGCGGCAATCGCCGCCGTGTGGGGCCTGGGACAGATGGCGCAGTGGCCCGCCGCGGGAATCGCCGGCGCCGCGGTTCTGGCGGTGAGCGGGCTGCATGTACTGCATTCGCGTTCGGCCGAACCCGAGCCTGGCACGGCGCTTTGCTTCACCATGATGCTCCTGCTGTCCCTGGCGCACAAGACCGCGCTTGCCGCCGGGGGCGCGCATTTTTTATGGAACGCGCAGTCTTTTGCTCTGCTGGCGGGATGCGGCGTGTGTCTGGGCGGCACAATGATGTTCAATCCGGCGTGGATTGCGCTCACTCCGCCCGTGTTCATTGCGGGAGAGGTTGTTTACGGACTTGCCGCAGGATCCGGCGCAGCCGCGATTGCGGTTTCTCTGGGCGCGCCTCTGGCCGCAGCGGCCGCAACAGTCGTCATCACGGACATTCCGTTCATGCTTTGCGCAAAACTCATTCCCGGCATCAAGATCGTACCGCATACAGTCAAGCTTTATCAGTTGGCGCTGCGTCTGTTCACGGCGTTCGCGCAACGGCGCGCGGATGAATCCGCGACTGCGCAGGACGAACTCGGCGTGTCGCTGCCCCGGTTTTACCATCTGCGTTTTTATCCGGAACTGCTGCGGCATACCGAGGGCGCAGCGGTTCTGGTTGCGGCGGGCGCGGGCCTGGTTGTAACCGCGGCGCAGTTCACGCCCGCGGGCCTCATGCTGGGCGCGCAGCTTGCGATCATCCTGGGCATGCTTGTGGTGGTGCCATTGAAGGCGGCGCGCGCGTGCGTGTTCTGGCTGCCCCTTCTGTGCCTGTTCGCAGGCGCGGGGCTGGCCGCCGCGCCCGCTTGGCTGGGGCTGCCCGCTCTGGCGTGGATTCTCGTGCGCGGGTCGGTTTACTGCTGGAAGATCGGGAACATGACTTCCGCCATGCGCCTGGCAGCGGAATTTGTGCGCGCGCGCGGCGAGACTGCGTTCGCGTCCACCAGCGCGCCATTCACCCTGCTCTACGGCGAAAAAACGCCCATCGCACCGCGCGACTACGCCTTCATCTGCCACCTCTACCACGAGCAGAAAACGCGCTTCATCGCCATAGACCACCATCAGCACTTCCCGGGCATGAAGTGGGACGAAACCCAGGAGCTGATCCAGAACCATTGCCGCCCGGTGTTCGAGGTAGAGGATCCCTGCGCCACCTTTTTCCCTCTGCGCATGGAGGTGGAGCTTTACACCCGGCGCGGGGTGTACGAACAGGGGCCGGTGGAGGTGGCGCCGTGGAACCGGTTCCGCATGGCGCCATCGGAGGCCGACCGGCGCGTGCGCGTGTACGATTTGAACGAGTTTTTCACGCGCCTGGAATCCCCCGGCATCATCGAGTACATCAGTCTGTACATGGCCCGGGATCTGTGTGAAAAATCACGGTTCGAAGAAGCTCTGAAATTTCTGCGCCTGGCCGAAAAAAACGGCTTGCGCGAGGATTCGCGGGTCAAGTACTTCACGGCCCTGTGCCACGCGCAACTGGGCAAAGAGGAGTGGGCGGCGCGCGGCATGAAAAAGCTGGCGGAGGACCCGGCCGCGCGGCCCGAAGTGCGGGACAGCGCGCAGGTCTTCCTCCACATGAAAGCCATCAACGAGGCGGTCCGCGCCCTGCGCTTCGAGGACGCTCTGGAAGATATCAAGAAAGTTCTGGACATCAAGCCGAGGCAAACGGTGGCGATGCTTTACGAGGCCGTGTGCATTTTTCATCTGCGGGGCGCGGACGCGGCCCGGCCCGTGTTCACAAAACTGCTGCGCGACCCCGCGTATCCGGACTCGCACAAGGACACTCTGCGCGAGTTCGCCCTGCAGCATCAAATCGTTAATTAATTTTCCACGGTAATCATTGCGACCCGGCAACAGCACCCGCCGCGCCGGGCGTCAGCTTTCCTGGCCCTGGTTTGAATCTGTGTTCTCTTTGGCCTTTGCGGCCGCGGCTTTTTCGGCTTTTTCTTTTTCCAGTTGCGCTATGGCGGGATTCTCGCCGATGAACAAAATGGTGTTCTGGGGGCACACGGCGGCGCACATGCCGCATTCGATGCACTTGTCGTAATCTATCACGGGCAGATTGGCCACCATTTCGATGGCCTGCACAGGGCAGCTTTTGGCGCACTTGGCGCAGGCGATACACGCAATTTTGCACTGGTCCTTGGCGCTCTTGCCCTTGTCGTGGTTGCAGCAAAGCACCATCACGCGCTTGGATTCCGGCAACAGGGAGATGAGATTTTTAGGACACGCGGACACGCACGCGCCGCAGCCCACGCATTTGTCGCGGTCCACCAGGGGCGGCTGTTTCTCGCGCAGATGAATGGCGTCGAATTTGCAGGCCTTGACGCACGAGCCCATGGCCATGCACCCGTAGCGGCAGGGGTTCGGCCCCTCGGCCAGAATGATGGCTTCGGCGCACGAGATGTCACCGAGGTACTTGTACTTCTTGTTGTCCAGGCTCATGTCGCCGCGGCAGCGCACCACGGCAACTTCCCGCTCTTTTTCCTCGACGGACATTCCGAGCAGCGCGGCGATCTTCTCGCCGCACGAGCGGTCCACCACGCACAGGTTGGGCGGCATCTTGCCCGTGACCACGGCTTCGGCGTACGCGCTGCATCCGGGCAGGCCGCATCCGCCGCAGTTGGCGCCGGGCAGCAGCGCCTCTACCTGCTCGATGCGCGGATCCGTTTCGATGTAGAACACTTTGGCGGCCACGGACAGGGCCACGCCAAGCAGCAGACCCAGGAGGCCGACGATTAACACCGCGTTGAGAATTTCCGGGGGCATAAGATTCAGTCCCGTTTAATTTTTCCAAACTTGGCGCCGGCTGCGGCCGAGCTACATCATGCCGGCGAAACCCATGAAAGCGATGGCGAGCAGCCCGGCCACGATGAAAGCGATGGGAAACCCCTTGAGGGACGCGGGCACGGATGCGCCCTCAAGCCGCTCCCGAATGCCGGCCATGATCACGAGCGCAAGGGTGAACCCCAGCGCGCCGCCCACGGCGTGGAACATGGACTGCAGCAGCGTGTACTGCAGGTCTATGTTCAGAATGGCGATGCCCAGCACCGCGCAGTTGGTCGTGATGAGCGGCAGATACACGCCAAGAGATTTATACAGCGCGGGCGCGGATTTCTGAATCACCATTTCCACGAACTGCACCAAGGCTGCGATGACCAGGATAAACACGATGGTGCTCAAATACTGCAGCCCATACGCCACAAGGATGTACTGGTAGATCATCCACGACGCCGTGGCCGCGAGCAGCATCACAAAGGTGACGGCCATGCCCATTCCGATGGCGCTTTCCACTTTCTTGGAAACGCCCACGAACGGGCAGATGCCAAGGAACCGCGACAGCACGAAGTTGTTCACGAACACGGCGCCGATGAGTATCAGTATCAGCTTGGTCATGATTTCTTCTCCAGGCGGTTCATGATTCCCATGAGAATGGCCAGGGTGAAGAAAGCGCCTGCCGGGAGCACGAACAGCAGGAACGGATGGGCCATATACGCGTGGCCCAGAAGCGGGCGCCCGAGAATGGTGCCCGCGCCGAGAATTTCACGGATGCTTCCTATTACGCTCAAGGATAGGGTGAAACCCAGGCCCATGCCCAGACCGTCGAGGATTGAGTCGCCGACGCCGTGCCTGTTGGCGAAGGCCTCGGCCCGGCCCAGCACAATGCAGTTGACCACAATCAGCGGAATAAAGAGACCGAGCGACTTGTGCAGGACCGGCACATACGCGGCCAGGCTCAAATCGGTGATGGTCACAAACGCGGCGATGACTACCACATACACGGGGATGCGGATTTTATTGGGCACGATGCCGCCGATGAGCGAGATCATGGCGTTGGAGCAGACCAGAACCGCAGCCGTGGCCAGACCCATGCCAATGCCGTTGATCAGCGATGTGGTCACGGCCAGCGTGGGGCACATGCCAAGCATGATCCGGAAGGTCGGGTTTTCCTTGTACAGCCCTTTGGTGAATTCACGGAAGGACATGCTGCATGGCCTCCGTCCCCTGGCGAACGCCGGTTGTCACGGCCTTGCTGGTGATGGTGGCCGCGGTGATGCCGTCAATTTCGCCCTGCTTTTCGTCTTTATTGGAAAGATACAGCTTGTCTGCTGTTTTGCCCTGGAACTGTCCAAGGAATCCCGGCGCCGCGGCTTTGGCGCCCAGGCCCGGAGTTTCCTGCATTTCCATGATCTGCACGCCCGATATCGCGCCGTTCGGGTCCAGGCCCACCATGGTCTTGACCGCGCCGCCGTACCCTTTCGGCTCCACCTGAAACACCACGCCCACGGGGTTGCCGTTCGGATCCTTGCCCACGGCGTATGTTTTGGGTCCTTTGCCGGCGGTGTTCTCTTTTTCTTCAAATGAAGCGGCCGCGGGCAGCACGGCGCGCATGGCCGCCTGGCGCTCTTTTTCTTTTTGTTCCCTGATAAGGGGTGCGGTGGCGCTGTTGGTGAACGCCAGGCCGAGCGACGCCAGGAAGCACACAATCATGAGGAAGCCGCCGAGTTTGATTGCGTCTTTCATGCCGCGGCCCCCTTGCCCGCGCCGAACTCGCGCGGAATGGTGTACCGGTCTATGAGCGGCGCCACGGCGTTCATGATCAGAATCGCGTAACACACGCCCTCGGGATACCCGCCGAAGTTGCGGATCAGCCAGGTCAGGAACCCGCACGATGCGCCGAAGATCACGCGCCCGCGCGGCGTCACCGGCGAGGTCACCATGTCCGTGGCCATGAAGAACGCGCCCAGAATCAGGCCGCCGGACAGGATCTCGCTCAACGGGTCGCGCCCGGTGAACAGGGACAGGACGAACACGGCCGCCACGAACGGGACCGGGATGTGCCAGGTGATGATTTTGCGGTAGAACAGATACGCGGCGCCAACGAGGAGGAGCAGGGCCGAGGTTTCGCCCAGGCTGCCGGAGATGTTGCCGATGAACAGGTCCGCATACGCGGGCAGGTTCGCGCCCGCCGCGGCTTCCTTGACCATGCCAAGCGGCGTTGCGGAGGTGACTCCGTCCAGGGCGGTGGCGGGCGCTTTCCATGTTGTCATGGCTACGGGCCACGAGGCCAGCAGGATGGCGCGGCCCACGAGCGCGGGGTTTAAGATGTTCTGCCCGATGCCGCCGAAAACGGCCTTTCCAAAGAAGATGGCGCAGGCGCCGCCCACGGCGGCGGTCCACCACGGCAGCGTGGGCGGCAGGGTGAAGGATAAAAGCAGGCCGCAGATCACCGCACTCCAGTCGTCTATGACCACGCGCTGGCCGAACAGATACCGCGCGCACAGGTACTCGGTGAGCAGGCAGCTCGCGATGGCCGAGACCATGACGATGGCCGCACCCGCGCGGAAATAGAACAGCGCGCCCAGGGCTGCGGGGGCAAGCGCAATCACCACATCGCGCATGATGCGCGGCACGTCGTCCGGGGATTTGATGTGCGGCGACACGGATACGGACAGCCGCATCCGGTATGTTTCTGGAAGTTCGATACCCTTGCTCTTGGCCACTGCTCTAATCCGTTTCGCGGCTGCTTCGCAGCCGGCGCTGTGTCTTTGGCGCCAGGCGCCGATTCGTAATGATGCAATGCTTTATTGCTTTGCGTCCTGTGCGTACGCTATGCAATCTCCGCGTTATTCTTTTTCCTTTGCTTTTGCGGCTTCTTCCTGTTTCTTTTTTTCGGCGTCTCGCTGCTGGCGCATTTTCATGACCTCGGCCTTGCCGCGCTTGAGCACCTGCACGATGGGGCGCTTGCCCAGGCAGGCGTAGGCGCAGGACCCGCACTCGATGCAGGAGAGGATGCCGAGGCGGTCGGC
Organism: bacterium; assembly: GCA_020061125.1. GTDB lineage: Bacteria > UBP15 > UBA6099 > UBA6099 > DSWB01 > DSWB01. Next base: position 14,231 of record JAGUYV010000178.1, read on the forward strand.
GCGGTCCCAGTCTTCAGCATCCACGGCGTCCACGAGCTCATTGGGCAGCAGCCCCATGGGGCAGGCGTCCACGCAGCGCGCGCAACGCACGCACGCGCGCGGCTCCACATCCTGCACCATGCTGCCGGGCAGGCCCAGGATGCCGCTCGTGCCCTTGATCACCGGCACGCTCAAGGTGAACTGGGCCATGCCCATCATGGGGCCGCCCATGACCACTTTGGACACATCGTCCGTCAACCCGCCGCAGTAATCTATGACCTCGAAGAACGGGGTGCCGATACGCGCGCGCACATTCTTGGGATTTTTAATCGAGAATCCGCTGACCGTGATCACGCGGTCCATGACCGGCTTGCCGAGCGCCACCGCGTTCCAGACCATGACCGCCGTTGTGACATTCTGCACCACGACTTTGACATCCATGGGCAGCTTGCCCGGCGGCACTTCGCGCCCGGTGAGGGATTTGATGAGATGCTTTTCCGAACCCTGCGGGTACTGCACATGCAGGCCGATGACTTCGATGTTCGGGAATGCGGCCGCTTTGCTTTTGAGCAGTTCGATGGCGTCGGGCTTGTTATTCTCGATGCCGATGAGGCCTCGGGTCACGCCCAGGGACTTCATGATGATGTCCATGCCCTTGAGAATGAGATCGGGCATTTCGAGCATGGTGCGATGGTCGGCGGTGAGGAAAGGCTCGCACTCGGCGCCGTTCAGAATCACGGTGTCAATGGTTTTGTCCGGAGGGGGCGAGAGCTTGACATGCGTGGGGAAAGTTGCGCCGCCCATGCCCACGAGGCCACCCGCGGCGATGCGCTTTTTGATGGCCGCGGAGTCCAGGGCCGCGGGGTCCGCAGGCTCGAACGCGGTTTCCTCATCTTTGCCGTCGTTTTCCACCACGATGGCCTGAATGGGACGGCCGAGCGGATGCGGGAAATCGCCGATGGCCACGACTTCGCCGCTGATGCTCGAATGGATGGGCACGGACACGAACCCGCCCGGCTCTGCCAGAATCTGGCCGCGGAGCACGCGGTCGCCAATGGCCACCACGGGTTTGGCGGGCGCGCCGATATGCTGGGACACCGGGAAGATGGCGCGCGCGGGCGCTGGCATGTCCTCGATGGCCTGCCCGGCCGTGAGCTTGTGCTCGTGCGGGTGGACCCCGCCGTGGAATTTGTGCGTCTTTGCGCCCATTTTTGCGCCCGTCCGCCACGCCCCGGAGTTCCGATACCCTCCTGCAATAAGGCGTGGAATCAATTTGCAACCATACTATCTTAATGTGTTTTAATGAAGTGTCAACAAAAATACAAGGTTATTTAGAAAATAAGTACCATTTTACTTATTTAGCCCTCGGGCGGGTGTCCGGCGGGTTCAAAAACCCGGAGAACCTGATATAATCAGGCTGGTCAAAACAACGGGGAGGATGCCGCATGTTCAAAGAAATGATTCCTTATTTAGTGAAGGTTCCGGGGGT
>JAGUYV010000086.1 GCA_020061125.1 bacterium
GGCGCGCACGCCCGGCGCGGCGCGCACTACGCGCTCTCCGGGACTGATTGTCACTGTGATGCCGTCACTCCGCGTCACTATCGTTCCCCTTCGCCGTCCCTGCAATTTTGAAACATGCGCAAAAAAAAATCAAAGCCGCCCATGAGGACGGCTTTGAATTGAATGTTCCGGAAAGCGCTGCGTTACTTTTCAATCACATTGAACTGGTGCTCGTCGCTGTGGCCGCCGATTTCCGGGAAGTACATGAGCCAGGCGCGGGCGGGCAGGGCGGACACGGTTCCGGGGATCTCCGCGCGGATCCGGTAGGTCATGTCGTAGGTCTCGCCGTTGTTCATGCGCGTGGCGAAGAACGCCACCTTGTCGTCGCGGATTTCTTTCTGCGGGTACCACCAGCGCCAGTAGCCGTAGTAGTATGTGTCGTCCTGTTCCTCTTTGACAACCTCGAAGCCGCTGGGCAGCATGTCCTCGATGATGACATATTCGCGTACGCCTTTGGGGATCGCGGCGAGGTGCACGAAGATTTCGTCGCCGGGCTTGATCTGCGAGGTGTGGCGCAGCTTGTTCTTGCCTTCCTTGTCGAACGAGTAATAGCGCGACACATGGATGCCGTTGTTCTGTGACTGGATTTTCTTCTCCGAGGCGAACCATTCGAGATGCGCGGTGTAATACAGCTTGCCCTTGCCGCCGCGGGTAATCTCGATTTTGTTCTCGCCAGTCACGAGTTTGTCCTTGATGTCGTCGAGGGTGATGGAGAGCGCGGGCTTGAACACATCCTCTTTGGAAAAATGCCCTGACAGCGCCTTGACGCCGTTCACCGACACCGTGAAGTCCAGATCCGGCTCCAGAACTTCGCGTTTGAGCGTGTAATCGGTGAGGGCCATGACCGCGGCGGCGGTGTCCTTGGTGGAGTACCAGTGGTTTCCGTTGCGGCGGCTCACAAGATAGCGAACGACTTTGGGCGCGATGGCGGATTCCTGGTCCACGGCCATGATCGCCTTGAGGACATAAGCCGTGGTCTCAATGGTGTTGTCCATCCAGCCCCAGCGGTCCGTTGGCGCGTTCCAGTTGGCCAGGGGACCGGACACCGCGGCGCTCTTTTCCAGCGCGCGGATGATCTCAAGCGCTTTGTCGTGATTGCCGGAACGCTCCATCACAATGGCGAGCAGGGCCTGGGAATAGGCATTGATCTTTTTATAATTCTTGATCGCGGCGTCCACCCTCTTGGAGGGCAGGTTTTCGCCGGTTTCGGAAAGGGCGAACAGCATATAGGAAAGCGTCTGCGTGTCCTTCTCGTCTTCGATGAGCTTGCGCAGAGCCGTAATGCCGCGGTTGTACATGTCCTTGTCAACCGGGTAATCGGCTTTGGTCGCGTTGGCCAGTCCGTAAATTACATAAGCGGTCATGAAGGCGTGTGTTGTGTCGTTCTTCCACCAGCCCCAGCCGCCGTCGTCGTGCTGCATGTCCTGAAGCCGGTCGTGGCCCTTCTTGAACATGTCCGGCAGTTCCTTGAGCTTGTCGCTTGCCGGGAGGTTGAGCTTCTGCATGGCCTGTCCCACGATGATGTTGGGCAGGAACCGGCTCATGGTCTGTTCCACACAGCCGTAGGGATAGCCCACGAGGTAGTCGAGGCTCTCGAACATGGCGGCGGCGATGGAGGGGGCGGCGCTGATGCGCAGAGCGGTGGCGCCCTTGATGGCGTTTGCGGGCAGCTTGAGCGAAGCCGGTGTTTTGTCCTTGTCCGCTTCGCCGGAGGCCGCGACGGTGCGGCGGATTCCATGCGGCAGCACCGGAATGGTGAGCTGCATGGCGTCGGATTCCTCGTCCGTGAGCGCCTTGACCGTGATCCATGCGTCCTGCGGGGATTCAACCACGGCGGGCCACTCCACGCGCACATCGCCGCCTGATGGCACGGTGATGGTCTTGTCGCCGCCGTCAATCAGCTTCACGCCCTTGGCGTTCAGCACACACTTGACTTTCTTGTTAGTGGCCAGATAATTGTGCACCACGGCCACGATGTTGAGCTTGTCGTCCTGGGTGAAGAACCTTGGTGTTTCGAGGCGAACAAGCAGGTTCTTGCGCACAATGGTCTCGCCCGTGCTGTTGCCGACTTTGGTGTCGCCGGTGATGGCGCGTGCCGTGGCGCGCCATGTGGTGAGGGAATCGGGCATGGGGAAAGTCACGGTTGCGGCGCCGTTTTTGTCCGTGACCAGGTGCGCGTACCAGGCTGCGGTATCGCTGAAGTTGGAGCGGATTTCGGGCTGCACCAGCGCGCCTTCGCCATCCTTGGGCTTTGCCGCGGATTTGCGCGCCATGCCCGCGGTGGCGTCCATGTCTGCCATTGCGGGCGCGGCCATTGGCATTTCCTCGGCCATTTCCATGCCTTTTGTCATCACATCGTCATAAATGTCTCCGTAGCGGTAAGCCATTTCCCACAGGGATACATTGGTGGCCACTTTGTTCCAGCGGCGGCCGTAGAAGAACTTGCGCGCATCCGGGATGTTTTCGGGCTGCAATGCGTAGATGGATTCGTCCACCACGCCCAGGGACAGCTCCGCGTCCGCGGCGGGCTTGCCCTGGCTGTCTTTGGCCGTGACCGTGAATGTGGCGTTCTCCCCGGGTTTGTACTCGGCTTTGTCCGCGGACACGGTGATGTCCAGGAATTTGTGATCGGGCGGCACCACCAGGTTTTTGGACTCGGAGTCGTAGGAGTTATCCTTGACCATGGCCGTGGTGATGTACACATTGGGCTGCATTTCTTCGGTGACAGTGAACTCGAAGAGCGCGGAGCCGTCCTTGAGTTCCAGAACCGCATATTTGTAAATGCGGTCGGCTTCGAGACTCACCAGCACGGACGCGCCCGGAGCGCCTGTGATGAGAGCGCGCGCGGTGTCGCCCAGGGCGTAAGAATCCTTGTCCAGAACGATGTCCGCGCCGCCGCCGCCCCAGAACGAGATACTGCTCGAGTTGTCCATGGCGTATGCGGTGGTGTAGGCGCTAACCGTGTTGCCTTTTGTATCTTTCGCCCTGCCGGTGATCGAGAAATAACCGGAGCGGTCCGGCACGAAGTCCAGGGCCGCCTTGCCGTTCTTGTTCGTGTGCGCGGTTTTCACGAAGATCTTCTCTTCGGAGCGCTCGTAGTTGCGTTTTTCATCCCAGGACACCATGCTGATTTCGAAATCCACGGCCTGTTCGGCCACGGGCGTTCCATCGTGGGAATTGATCTGCGCCGATATCTTGATGGTGTCGGAAGGCTTGTACATGTAACGGTCCGTATCGAGATAAATGGTGAATTCCGCGCGGGTGGCTTTCACTGAACCCGCGCCCGCAACCTGGCGGCGGCTCTTGTCCGTGACGAACGCGGTCAGTGTGTAAATCATGTCGTTGTCGCGGTCTTTGTCCGTATCCACGGTTACAGACGCCTTGCCATGATCGTCGGTGCGCAGTTCGCCGCCAGTCACATATTGCGACCCGTAAGAGTAGGAATAATCCTCTTCATCGTAGTACCAGGAATAGCGGCCCCAGCCCCAGTAGGAATACACGGGCGCAGCGTTGACCTCGTAGCGCAGTTCTGCATCCTTGACCGGTTCGCCGAAGTAATATTTCACATCAATGTCAAAGGTGATGGAATCGCCCAGCAGCGCTCGGGCTTTGTCCGGGGTCACCACGACCTCGAATTCGGGCTTGCGGTATTCCTCGACCGTGAAGCTCTGCCAGTGCTCCTGGCCGCCGACTCTCACCACGATCTGATATTGCCCGATGGGAGGCTCCTCGCCCAGCTTGAACTTGCCGGACAGGGCGCCGAAATCGTTAAGTGTCTTTTTCTCTTTGAGAACCGTGTTGTTCTTGGAATCCTTGATCTCGATTTCAGCCTCGGTGACGCCATCGGGCAGACTGTAGACATTGCCCTTTGCGTAGCGGATGGTGGACTTGTAATTGACCTCGTGTCCGGGGCGGTACACGGGCCTGTCGGTCACGGTGTAGGCCGTGTATCCCTCGAAATATTCCGAATACCAGTTGTACACATTCATGAACGCCACATGGCCCTTCCAGCGCGCCACCACGGGAAGGGAATCCGCTGCGGCATCTATGGGCAGCTCGGCCACGCCGTCTTTGTCGGTTACGGATTTGAGGTCTATCTTGCCTTCCTTGAGTGTGAACACATCGGCCTTGTTCACCGCCGTGCCGGTGAAACGGTTGGTGACGAAGAGCACGGTTCGCGAACCCTCGCGCTTGGAAATCATGGCCAGATCGGTGACGATGAACGGAATGAACCGGGTTGTTTTTCCGGCCGTGGCGTACAACAGATACACGCCTGGTCCGGGGTTCTTGATTTTCTCGCTGATGTTTATGTAGCGGCTTAAATCACCAGATTCACGGTTGCCTTTGACGGTCCACTCGCGCACGGATTCCGCGCTTTTGAATTTGACCGGATCCGGATTCTCCTGATTTTCCGGACTTTGTGCAGATGTGAGCAGATCCATGAGATCCACGCGCACAAGATTCAGAGCCAGGGAAGTGTAATTGTATCCTGAAAACTGAATGTCAATATCTTTCTGTTCCGTGCCGATCAGGGAATCGCAGCGGATATAGATCTGTGGCATCGGCTCCTCCTCCGCGCTGTTGATGATTTTCGCGCCGGAAAATACGAGCACGGACGCGATCACAGCCAGAATACACAAAGCGGCGGGCAGGATTCTGTACATCGCAAGCCTGGCTCCCTGTCTTTTCCGGCCCTTGTGATCGGATTTGGTTTTCATGGCGTTTCTCCTCTTGCAGTTGTTTGTGCGGATTTCGGACGACGCTGTTTCATTATACCGCCCCGCATAAGGCATAAGACAGGCGAGGATCAAAAATGTTCACATTCCGGTTGTGTGATGGAGATTACATTTTCATTCGAAGAACAAACGCATCACACCGTCGTGCGCCGCTGCCCATAGAGAGCCGTCCTGTGCGGGCGCGAGGAAATAAGGAAAAGCGCCGTCGGGCATGGGCATGGAGCGCCACGAAATACCGTCGTAAGTGAGGATTTCGTGACCGCTTTCCTGAATGTCCAGGCAAGCGGCCCAGAGGCACCCGCCGGGACCGGGCGCGGCGTGCGCCACATGGGCGCATGGCAAACCCGTGCGGCCCGTGTGATGCACCCAACTGTCCGTGCGCATCTCAACGATCCCGGGCAGAGCGCCCGCAATGGCCCACACGCTGCCGTCCGGCATTGCCGCCAGGCTTTTGATGAACTGGCCGGATATAGGGATATCCGGATCCGATCTGGAAAATCGTCCGCCGGAATAAATGGCAAGTCCCTGGGGCGTGCCTACCCAAAGGGTCCCGTAACTGTCCATGGCCAACGCGGTGATGTCGTTGCCGGGAAGCCCGTCCTCGGTGGTGAGAGCGCGCCAGGCGCCCTTGTCCCAACGGCCCAGGCCACGCATGGTTCCGGCCCAAACCACACGGCCGTTCGTGGACTCTATCAGGCTTGTGACATTGTTGTCCGGCAGGCCCTGGGCTGTTGTGATCGCGGACCATGACCCATTTTCAAGCGTCTGGATTCCCGCGTTCGTGGCGATCCACAATGCGCCATCCGTACGCACCAGCAAATCCGCAATGGACAGCCCGAAGAGTTTGCCGCCAGCGGTGTCGAGCATCCATGAATTGTCGTTGAAGCGCGCCACGCCCTTGCGCGACCCGGCCCAGACCACGCTGTTGCGGTCAACGAGCAGCTTTGTCACAGGCGCATCGGGAAGACCCTGGCGTGCGGTGTAGGTTTCGATGCGCGCGGCCGTGCGCGGCAGTTCGCAGGCGGTCCTGGCAGATGTGGGCTTCTTTGTATCCGGCCCGGCGTTGCCAGATTCTTTTTCGAAAACCGCCGCCACGCCGTCCGGGGGCGTTATTGCGGGCGGACCGGCCAGGGTTTGAATGTCTGCTCGCGCCTTGAGGCGGCAGCCATCTTCAAGCGTCATGTCCGCATCAATATGCTTCACCAGCCCGGTGGTGGAGTCCACACAAAAGTCGAGGACGCCCCGGGACTGCGGAAAGTCGAATGTTGCGCGAAACGCGGAGCACGCGCGCGCCGCATTATCGCCTTTGCTCTCCATGACCAGAGTTCTGCCCATGAACGCAGTGAACAGATACAAAGGGTGCATGGGCGCTTCGCGCTGGAACACGGACTGGGAAACCGGTTCGGGAAGGGAAGGCGCGCGCACCGACGGCGGATATTCGGGATGCGTGATCTCCACCTGGCGCACTGCAATGCCGTTCCTCAAATAATATTGAATGTCCATCGAGGATTGCGCGCCGTCCGCAATTTCGATGTGCGATGCGACGCGGGACCATCCGTCAATGTTGATTTGCCCGGCCACGGAAATGCGCTCGGCTGCGGGTTCCTCCCCGCACTGCCTTTCGAGGTCTGCTTTGTATTCGATATAGCGCGCATGCATCACGGCGTCCTGGTGCCGCGACGCCAGCGATCCGGCGGTGAGGTCCGCGCCTGTGGCGACGCTGTGCAACAAATACACAAACGCAAGCAGAGCCGTGAGCAAGGGCGTTGTACAAAGGATTGGATTTCGCGTCCAGTGCATGTGCTGTTTCACAATCTGCCAGTTACGCGCCGCTCGCGCCCGGCATGGGCTGCATGTCCGGCAACAGGCCGTCCTCGACGATTTTGCGGGCAATCTGATACCCGGCATCGAGATTTGCAACGAACAGGCGTGCGATTTCCTTTTCAATGAACGGTCCGAACAGAGGAATGGAGATGCGCAGTTTCATTTCCATTTTTTGCAGCGTTTTGTCATTACCTGCGGCCACGAACTGCTGCACGCCGCGGCAAGAGACCTGCTTCGTGAAATAGGCGGTCTCGACATCAAACGAATAAGTGCGTTTAGCGCGGTTCCACACGCCGCGGGATATCCATGTGAGCATCTCGGGCGTGAGCAGGTGCTGCACCATTTTGGGAATCTGGCTGTAGGCGCTGTATTGCACGGTGAGGGCGACCGTATCCCCGTTGTCCCGGCGTTCGAGCATGCGGCATCCCTTGAGGTCGGGCGTGTTGAGCATGACCGCGGGATCCTGCACAAAGCGCTCCATGAGACTTTCCGTCACAGTGTCAATGGGCGCTTGAAACTCGTAGGTCCGGCGAACGATCATCTATATGAATTTCACCTCGTTGTAAGTGCCGAACGCATCGCGGAAGGTGTCTACGATTTCGCCGAGAGTGGCGTGTGCCTCCACGGCGCCGATGATAAGCGGCACGAGGTTTTCCGTGGAATCGCACGCTTTGCGCAGGGTGGCCAGCGCGTTGTGCGCGGCGGCTTTGTCTCGTTTTGATTTGAACCGGGCCACGCGTTCCACCTGCTTGTCTTCGAGTTCCTGGCCGATGCGCAGCAGCTCAATGTCGGGCTTTGATTCGCGCCGGAACGCGTTGACGCCGATCTGGAATTTCTGCTTTTTCTCCAGCGCGCGCTGATAGCGGAACGAGGCTTCGGCGATCTCCCGCTGGAAGAAAGCGTTGTCCAGAGCCTTGATCACGCCTCCCATTTTTTTAACGCGCTCGTCGTAATCGTAGAACGCTTTTTCCATGTTGTCGGTGAGGGCTTCCACCATATAAGACCCGGCAAGTGGATCAATGGAATTGGCGGCGCCGGATTCATAGGCGATGATCTGCTGTGTGCGCAGAGCGATGAGCGCGGCCTTTTCCGTGGGCAGGGCCAGAGTTTCGTCCATGGAATTGGTGTGCAGGGACTGGGTGCCGCCGAGCACGGCGCTCAAGGCTTCGAGCGTGGTGCGCACGATATTGTTCTCCGGCTCCTCGGCCGTGAGGGACACGCCCGCGGTCTGGGTGTGGAAGCGCAGGCGCAGCGAACGCGGGTCCTGTGCGCCGAAGCGGTTGCGCAACTCGCGCGCCCAGATGCGCCGCGCGGCCCGGAATTTTGCGATCTCCTCGAAAAAATCCATGTGCGAATCGAAGAAGAAAGACAGGCGGGGGGCGAAATCGTCCACATTCAGTCCCGCCTGCACGCCGCGCTCTACATAGGTGAGGCCGTTGAGAAGGGTGAACGCCAGCTCCTGCTGGGCCGTGGATCCGGCTTCGCGGATGTGATAGCCGCTGATGCTGATGGTGTTCCAGCGGGGCACTTCGCACGAGCAAAATTGGAAAATATCGGTGATGAGGCGCAGGGACGGGTCAGGGGGGAAGATCCACGAATTCTGCGCCATATATTCTTTTAGAATGTCGTTCTGGATGGTGCCACCGATTTTGTCCATGCCCGCGCCCTGGGTTTTCGCCGTGGCGATGTACAGCGCGAGCAGCACGGATGCGGGCGCGTTGATGGTCATGGAGGTTGTGATTTTATCGAGGGGGATCTGATCGAACATGGTCTGCATGTCGTCGAGGGTGCAGATGGCCACGCCGCAGCGGCCCACCTCGCCGCGCGCCAGGGGATGGTCCGAGTCGTGCCCCATGATGGTGGGCATGTCGAAGGCAACGCTCAAGCCCGTGGTGCCCTGCGACAGCAGGAACCTGTAGCGCTCGTTGGTTTCCTCGGATGTGGCGAACCCGGCGAACTGGCGCATGGTCCACATGCGGCCCCGGTACATGCTCGGATACACGCCGCGCGCGTACGGGAACTCGCCGGGCGCGCCCAGATCGCGGCCATATTCAAGGCCCGCGACATCTTCTGGCGTGTAGATCTCCTTGATCTCCTGTCCGCTTATGGTGGTGAAGTCTCTGTCTTTGAGTTCATCTTGGGACATGGCTCATTGCTTCTCCTGTCCGAGAATTGTGTTCATGGCTATGGCTGCGGCGCTGTAGGGGTCCATGTCGCCGCACATGATTTTTTCATGAAACGATTTGAAGACCGGGTGCGTGGCCAGAAATTCGCGGTTCAGCGTGCGTTTGATGAAAAAAGAAACTGCGTTGATGAAATCGTGGTCCGGGCTTCGGAACGAAGCCAGACGGCCGTCCTCACGCAAATAGAACAGGTGGCGCTTGAGCGCGTCCATGATTTCGTCCGTTCCTTTGTCTTCGCGCGCCACGCTCATGATCACCGGAATGCTCCAACCGTGGCGCGGTTCCATGAAGGACAGGCGCAGGGTTTCAGCGATCTCGCCGGCGCCGTCGCGGTCCGCCTTGTTCACCACCACGATGTCCGCCAGCTCAATGATACCGGATTTGAGAATCTGCACAGTGTCGCCGGATTCGGGCACCACGAGCAGAATGAAAGTTTCGGCCACATCCGTGATGTCGTATCCCACCTGGCCCAGTCCCACGGTCTCGATGAGCACCAGATCGCAGCCCGCGGCTTCGAGGAGCAGGGCGTGCAGCTTGGTGGCCGCGGCCAGGCCGCCTAGGCTGTCGCCAGAGGCCACGCTGCGGATGAAAACCTTGTCCGCCGGGAACATTTCGGTGATGCGGATGCGGTCGCCGAGGATGGCGCCGCCGGTGAGCGGGCTTGTGGGGTCTATGCACAGCACGCCCACCTTTCGCCCGGCTTCCACGCCGCGCTTGATGAGGTTTCCGAGGGTAGTGCTTTTGCCAGCGCCGGGCGGGCCGCTCAAACCTACTCGCCGCGCCGGACGGCGGTGCGGATACACATCCTTCATGATCCGCGGCACCAGGTCCGGCTCCCGTTCCACAAGCGTCATGAGCCGCGACAAAGACCTGACATCGCCGTTCAGCATATTGTTAATGAGTGTTCCCGTATCCTGTGTCAGAGCCATGCAGTTCCTGTTTCCAGTATGAAACGAAATTAAAACTCGATGCCTTCGCGGGCCGTGATCCCCTGCGCGTAGGGGTGTTTGATTTCTCGCATGTCCGTGACCAGATCCGCGATGGCCAGGATCTCGTCCGGGGCGTAGCGGCCTGTGCAAACCGCCTCGGTGCGCTCGTTCCGTTCTTGAAGCGCGGCAACCACATCGTCAATCCGTAGAAGTTTGAATTCAACGGCCACATTTACCTCATCGAGAACCACGAGATCGTACTCACCCGAAGCAAGCGCCCCGCGGGCGCGCTGCAACGCGCGTGCCGCGCGCCCGGGATCCTCGGAATCGGGGTTGCATTTGTCAACGAATCCCTCACGGCCAAATTGCTCGATAGCGACTCCGGGCACGGATGCGAACGAATGCAGCTCGCCATAGTCCATGCCCTTCATGAACTGCACCACGAGCGTTTTCCATCCGCGGCCCGCTGCGCGCATGCACAGCCCCAGCGCGGCCGTGGTTTTGCCCTTGCCGTTTCCCGTATATACATGCAACAGCCGTTTTTCCATGCAATATCACAGCAAACGCCGCTGTGCGGCCGTTTGCATTCATGTCCTTCTTCTCGCGCACATTATATATTATGATGTACAATATTTCATTGAAGTTTGGCAGACGCCGGGAGGAACCATACCATGAAAAAATGCAAAATTACCGTGGTTGGCGCGGGCAATGTAGGCGCCACCACAGGGCAGAGAATTGCCGAAATGCAACTTGGCGATGTGGTTCTCGTTGACATTGTCGAAGACATGCCGCAGGGCAAGGCTCTGGATCTGACCCAGGCCGCGCCCGTGCTCGGGCACGACTGCGCCGTGACGGGCAGCAACGGATACGAGGCCACCGCGGGTTCGGACATCGTGGTCATCACATCGGGCATCGCGCGCAAGCCGGGCATGAGCCGCGACGACCTGCTCCAGACCAATGTAAAAATCGTCAAGGATGTCACCAGCAAAATCGTGGCGCAGTCCCCGGATTGCATTCTGATTATCGTGTCCAATCCGCTCGACGCCATGACCTATGTGGCGCACAAGGTGAGCGGGTTCCCGCGCGAGCGCATCATGGGCATGGCCGGAGTTCTGGACAGCGCACGCTTTCGAGCGTTCATCGCCATGGAACTGAAGGTCAGCGTTGAGAACATCCACGCCTTTGTGCTTGGCGGGCACGGGGACAGCATGGTTCCCAGCACGCGGTACACCACGGTGGCGGGCGTGCCGGTCGAGGAACTGATTCCCGCGGACCGGCTGGCGCAGATCGTGCAGCGCACCAGGGACGGCGGCGCCGAGATCGTGAAGCTGCTCAAGAGCGGCAGCGCGTATTACGCACCGGCCGCGGCCGTGGCCGAGATGGCCGAAGCCATTGTTCGCGACAAAAAGAAAATTCTGCCCGTTGCGGCCCTGTGCCAGGGCGAGTACGGAGTGGACGGACTGTTCGTGGGCGTTCCCGCAAAACTGGGCGCAAAGGGCATGGAAGGCGTGTTCGAGATTAAACTGTCCGGCGAAGAAGCTGCGGCGCTCAACAAATCCGCGGATGCCGTGGAGAAGCTCTGCCGCGAAGTGGACGCCATGCTGTAAGAGCCACCAACCGCACGCCATAAGTGAAAAACAGGAGACAGAGATGACCAGAGTGACTCGTCGTGATTTTCTCAAGAACAGCGCGGGAGCAGCCGCTGCGTTCAGTCTGGCTGGCGCGGTGAACCTCGGGCTGGGTGTGAGGCGAGCCGTGGCCGCGGCCCAGGCGGGCGGCCCGGCGCCGTTCCAAGGCATCGTAAATCTCAAATGGCCGCTGTTCTCGCAACCCGCCATGCTGCTGCCCGGCGGCAAACTGCCCGTGCGGCTCAAGGATCCCGTCGCAAAAATCACCGCCGCGCAGCTCATGGCCACCGACGGAAAAACCGTGGATCTTGACCCGAAACAGTTGGCCGGAGACGGCGCATTCACCCTGCCGTCCGGCGCAACCCCCGGAGTGTACGGCCTGCGCGTGCACAGCACTTTAGGCACGGGCGTACCAATTGTTGACGAACAACCACGCGCCGTGGCCGTTTATCCGGCGTTCAAGGATGATTTTGATTTCATCTTTTTCGCGGACATCCACTTCGGCGAACACGACGGCGTGATGCCCGATGCGCCCATCACACCTGAAATCAAGGATTATTACAAAATGCGCGCCAAAGCGCTCATAGAGATTCAGAAGCGCGAGCCGGAGTTCATCGTGCTCGGCGGCGACCTTCACCTGTACCCGAAGAGCTACCACCTGGGATTCCCGGAAAGCTATGCATTCCTGACCCATTATCTGCGCAGCCCCCTGTTCATCGTGCCCGGAAACCACGACACCTATCACATGAAAGTCAAGGAACTGGGCGGCAAGCATGTATATGCGTCGGAATACTGGGACAAATACTACGGCCAGCGGTTCCATTCGTTCGATTACGGCAAACTGCATGTATCCTGCCTGAACACTTCGGACTGGCCCGAGGAATTCATCCACTGGGGCACGGAGACCACGACCACGGGCACGCTGCTGAACACCGGATTCCAGCGCGAGCAGTACGACTGGATGAAATCGGACATCGAAGCGGCCACGGCCGCGGGCCGCGAAACCGTGGTGTGCTGCCACATTCCGCTTCACAACATCATCTCGGGCAAGAAACTGGGCATGCCGCCGGTGAAGCTGCCCGGCGCGCCCGAAGGCGCGGTGTTCGACCTTTTCAACAAGAACGATGTAAACCATGTGTTCGTCGGGCACCTGCACTGGAACGATGAAAAGGTCATCGCCGAGGATGTGCAGGAGCACATGGTGCGCAATGTGGGCGGCGATTTTCTGGAATCCGACGCCGCGGGATTCGCCTTGGTGCATGTGCGCGGGGGCCGCATCACCGGGCACGACATCGTGGAACTGCGGCTCTGACCGCGCGGGGGACCCATGATCCACGGCGTGGGCATTGACATCGTACACAACGCGCAGATTAAGAAAAGCATCGAGAAATACGGCGCGCGCTATCTGGACAAAGTGTTTACCCCGGAAGAGCAGGCGTATTGCGGCGCACGGCCCGACCCGGTCACGCATTACGCTGCCCGGTTTGCGGCCAAGGAATCATTCATCAAAGCCTGCGGCCCAATGCTGACCCGCGAGGGCCAGGTGTTCCGCAACATCGAAATCGCTCTCGACGATAGAGGCTGTCCGCATGTCTTGCTGAACGGCGAAACCGCGCGCCAGATTCCATTCAATGAATACCGCGCGCATCTATCCCTCACGCACGACAAAATGGTATCCGCGGCCGTGACCGTGATCGAGAAGGTGCAGCACGGTTCGGCATAGCCGGATGATTCAGGTGACATTTATGAACAGAATATTCTCCCTTGCGGCGATGATGCTGGTTTGTGTTCTTTCGGCATGCGGGGTTTGCGCGGCGCAGCCCGCGGATGCGCCGCTGCCTGCGGCTCCCGTGGAGAACGGTCCGGTTGTCGAGACCGCGGCTTCCCCAGGCGCGGAAACGCCCGCGGTTGAGGGACAACTGATTTTCTCATTCATCAGTTCCGCGTATTACATGGAAAAAAAGTGGGGGCAGGGCATGGCCCTCGAAGGCATCCAGCGCATCGCCGGCATCGCGCACCGCAACGGCGTGCCCGTGACCTGGCTCGTGAACTCCAAATCCGCGGAAGCGGCCAAAGATCTGTTTACGCAATACCACTATGATTACGGTGATGAAGTGGGGCTGATCCTCACGCCCAGTTCCGGTGACGCCGAGCCGTGGGGGGGCGAGGCGTTCTACATGCGCCGCAAGCTCACCCGCGACCAGTTGCTCAAATGGGCGCAGGACGAGATTGCCTCCATCAAGCAGAGCCTGCCCTGGGCCGAGATCAAAATCGGCGGCGGCGGGCATCGGTCAAAGGCCATGGCGCAGGTGTTCGAGCGGCTCGGCCTGCAGGCTTTCTGGGGCCACTGCTGGGAACAGGCGTACACCGACGAAATCAGCGATCGCGGCGCGCCCTGGGGGTTTTATTTCGTGAATCCCGAAGCTTACAAAACCCCGAACCCCGCGCCCGGCGGCCTGGTCGCCATCGAGTGGACCGCGCGCGATCTCAATCTCGCATTCCGCACCGGAAAGCCGGAGACTTATTCCACGGACCCGGACGATGTGCGCCGCGGCGGCATCACGCGCCACAGGGACATCAATTACTGGAAAGCGCTCGTGGACCAGTATCACCGCAATGCGCGCTACAACGCGGTCGTTCCACTCATGGTGCATCAGGAAGCCCACGAGATGGAATGCAGCCAGAGCATCTGCGTGAACAACGAGGAAGTCTGGACCAACACCGGCGACATGCTCGATGAGCTGTTCAAATATGTCAAGGAATCCGGGATCACGGTGGCGCCCGCGTCCGCGGCCGTGGCCGCTTACCGGGCGGCAAACGCATCCACGCCCCCCACATACGCGCTCATTAAAAATCTCGCCCCATCCTTCAGGGACATGAATCCCGACCTGTACGAGCAAGTGGCGGAGCACCGCGAGATCTTCGTGTATTACGATGTGAACGGCCAGTTGTTCTTCGACAGCGGCGCCGTCGGCCCGGTTTTCGTGCGCAACTATATGGGGCTAACAAGCGCGAACATGGAGGGCGCGGAAACTCCGGGCATCGAGTACCCGCCCGTTCCCGCGGTCAGCGAGCAGGTGATTCCCGGCCGGTTCGTTTATCAGGTGACCGTGGAGTCCCAGGAGAAAATGCCGTACGGTATCGCATTGTGGGGCGACTTCGAGGGCTGCGAATTCGTGTCCGAATCGCAGCCGGGGCAAAAAGTTCTGTCCGGCGCGCTGGCGTTTTCGCCCGTGATTCTCGAACCCGGCGCCAATGAATTTCAACTCATCCTCGAATGCAAAGGCCCGCAGTGGGAATGGGAATGAATCGGTCCCGTTCGTGCGCATTCTCTTTTGATTCGTGAAAATTCGTGATCTGATTTAATAGTGCGTCAGCGACCCGTCGTGTTTCGCCCTGCGCAGGGCGAAGGAAATGAACCACAGGCTTACGGGCAGGAGCAGGGCGGTAAGCAGGGTGAGCTTGATGAGGTCCGGAGCCAGTTCGGCCAGGGGCGCGCCGCGGATGATGGCGTCGCGCATGAGGCGCAGGGTATAGGTGATGGGCAGAACCTCGGCCGCGCGCTGCATGGCCGCGGGCATGACCTCGATGGGATAGTACACGCCTCCTAGCAGGATGGACCCGAAGCTGAAAAACATGTTCACCGGGTCGCCGCGCTTGAAGATAATGATAAACCCCGCGGACAGCATGCCCAGCGAACTGAACGCGGCCAGGGACAACAGCATGATGATGGGCACCGTCCACAGGCTTTCTCCGGTGTAGCGCGCGCTCAAGAAAAATACGCCCATCACGAAATATACGAACAGGTGGAAGCTGTCGTACAGAAAATTCCAGACCAGCTTGGACAGGAGCACCACGGTAAGGCTTGTGGGCGTGGTGAGAATAAACTCGAGCGTGCCAAGCATCTGTTCCACGCGAATGGCGTTGGAAAAGGTGCGCATGCCCGTGTTGATGTAGCCCATGAACGCCAGGCCGATGAGCACGAATGAGAAATAGTCGCCATTGTATTTTTCGAGCGACGGGATGGGCGAAGCGCCCGAAGAGAATACTTTTGCCACGAAGAAGAAAATCAGCGTGTACATGATGGTGGAGAAAAATTGCAGGAAAAAGCTCAAGCGGTATGAGAGTTCCTTGATGAACTCCTTGTGGACCAGCAGCAGGATTTTGTAGATCGTGTATAGCATAATCCTCAAGTCATCGAAAAACCGTCGCCGTTGCCGCCCGCGGCTTCCTTGAGCAGTGCGCGCAGGTGTTCGGGGCCGTCCGGCTTGCCGAAGAAGAGCAGTCGGCCCTTGTCGAGCAGAGCCGCGCGGTGCGCCACGGCCGCGGCCATGTCCAGGTCGTGGGTGGCCACCAGCAGGGTCATGCCGCGGCGTTCCACGAGTTCTTTTGTGAGAAACTCCTTGAGGCTGTCCTGAAGAAGCGGGTCCAGGCCCTTGTTCGGTTCATCGAGCAAAAGCACGCGCGGGTTGTGCATGATGCTGCGGGCCAGAGCCAGCCGTTGCTTCATTCCCGTGGAGAAGTTGCGGAACGCCACATCGGCCTTGTCTGCGAGTCCGAAACGGTCGAGAAGCTCATCCACGCGCGGCTTGATGTCCTTGAGCGGCATGTTCTGGAGCACGGCGAACAGGTGCAGGTTCTGGCGCGCGGACAGGCGCCAGTAGAACGAGCGCTCGTCTCCGCCTGCCAGCCCGATGCTGCGGCGCACTGCCGCGGCCTGGCGCACGGCGTCGTATCCGTTCACCGTGGCCTGCCCGCTGTCCGGCGTGACCACCGTGCACAGGATTTTCATGAGCGTGGATTTGCCCGCGCCGTTGCGGCCCACAAGCGCCACGATTTCACCGGCCCGCGCGTCAAGGCTCACATGGTCCAGCGCGCGCGTGACTTTTGGCCTGGCGAACGGGTTCATGCCCGAAGACTGAAACGATTTGCACACTTCAACAATGGAAAGCATATCAATGATAAATATAACAAATGTTTTGTGTATGTCCCAGAGTCGCAGAATAAGATCCGTTAATCAGGAAATCATTACATATTGGAGTATTGCCATTCTCATTCATATTGTGTGGCTGCTGTGATTGAAAATCGCATAACTGGCGTCATTCCAGCATGTATTTAGCTGGAATCCACAGGCAATTCGTGCTTCCCAATTTGGGCGGTTCTATTGACTGACTGCCTCAATGCAACCGCCGTTACCGGCGTAACCATGGATTCCAACCTTCGTTGGAATGACAAACTTATTAGCAACCTCAACAATAGGAATTCACTAAAAGAACGGGGCCTTTTGAATGCAGCTTTGTGACGATATAAAACTTTTCGAAAATGTCAGGAGACAGATGAAACAAAATTATTAAATGAATGAAAATGCAGGATATAAAACCGCTAAAACGCCTCTTTGAACGGATCTATGGCATAGGACAAGATCGCATAGGCGTTGAATGATATCTTGTAATTGATCTTGTATATCTTGTTTTCCATCAGATCCGTGACATAGGCATAGTCGCCGATTACGGTCATGTCCGAGGGCTGCGAGCCGACTTTGAACGCCAGGCCGTGGACATAGGTTTGCGCCACATTCGTGGCGATGGCGCTTTTGAAGTTGTCCCATTCCAGGGTGATCAGCATCCCCGAACCCGCGCACAGGGCCAGAAGGTGCTCTTCGTCGTCCGTAAGATGAATCACAGAAGGCTTCACGCATCCGATGACGGGGACATAGCCCAATGTCAGAGCGGCCGTGGCCGCGGCCGCCGGATCGGAAACATCGGTGACGATTATGACATCATTTTCCGCTCTGCTGCTTTTATCGTAGCAGGAGATAATGGCTTCGCCGCCGCCGCTCGTCAGTTGAATGTAGCTGGGATCGTAGCAGGTGCCTATGTTGCGGCTAAGAGTGCCATCGGAATTCTTGGTGGCGTAATAATACTGGAGCGACCGGGGAGAGCCAGCCGTGTGCGCCTTGGCCGTAAGATCCAGAATGGAAAGCCCGTTCGCGCTGGTCTCGGATTGCGGCAGATACGCGTAAGTTCTGGCGTCGTTCACGGCAAGGGCAATTGGCGCTTTCAGATTAGTTTTATAGTACCAGGGGATCTCCCCGTATGTATTGGTGGCGAAAGTGACCTGCGTTGCCGTGGCGCTTTCGATCAAATCCGTATCAAGCACGGCCAGGTCGCTCTTCACGAGGCTCGTGACATAGAGCCTGTCATTCGTGGTGTCCCAGAACATGCCGCGCACGGACTCCATGGACTGTGCGGAAAACGACCCTGGCACGGACATGGACTGAAGCTTGATTTCTTTAAGCAGAGTGTAGGTTGTGAGATCAATGTAAGACAGGTAAGTGTAGCCCACGCCGTCGCCGCCATCGTCTACATACAGGGGCGAGGTTTTGCAGTTGGAATTGTTGTCGTGTCCCACGATGAGCCGGGTGTCGTCGTCATTGACCACGATGTGCCGGGGACCGCAGCCTACCTTGATTTCGGCTATCTGTGACAGGCTGTCCGCGTCGTACACGGAAATGGAGCCGAGCACATTGTTGGCCACGAACAGTTTGGTGCCGTCGTTGGAGCGCGTGATGTCCGTGGGATACGCGTAATTGTTGACAGTTACGGTATTCGCCGATGAGGCGCCGCCGGAAGAGTTTCCGCACGCGGCCAGGAACAGGGGCAGGGCGGCCAACAGCAGAAGGAACGGGATATAATCAGCCGTGTTTTTTCTGGGTTTGGAGCGTATCGTCATCAGAAGCTGGACTCCAGTACGAGCAAAAATTTGTTGCGGTCAATGGTCGGAAATTTGTCCTGGCTGACATTCCCGGTTGTGTCGTTGATCTCCATGTCGCTGGACTCCGGCAGCCGGTCGTATGTCTGCTGATACATCATCTTGAGTGTGGTGGACCCGGTCAGCTTGTAGCGGAATTCATTATACAGTTCCGTATACTTGCCCTGCGGGACCAGGTCGTAAATGATCTGTTCCGCGGGGTTTCTGGCCGTGGCCGTGGGGTCGCGGAACTGCAGATCAAAGGCGATGTTGTTGACGGTATAGTTTGTTTTGAAGAAGCCGCGCTTTGAAGTCTGCCATTCCAGTCCGTAGCTCTGCGAACCGATGTCGGCTTTCAGTGCGAGAAGCTGGTCATCCCCGGCCTCCATGGTGCAGTCTGCGACACCGTTTCCAACGACCTTGTCTATGATGTTTCCGTTGTCATCCTTGACTTCGATAAAGTTGGCGTCCACGCAGTGGGGCGGGATGGCGAGATTGGCTTTGGTGTAACCCAAGTTGAAAGTAATTTTGTCCGTGATGTAATGCTTGTAGCCCAAATTGAGAACATCAATGGTGATCAGCCCTGTTCTGTTGTTAATGCGGGACAGAGCGTTGTTCAGCGGCCCCATGGCGGTTTGTTTGGAAGAGAGTGTCGAGAATCCCGAGGCGAGCGCTCCGAGGTCGAAGTAAATGGGATCAATTTCTTTCAGGTTGAGATAAAGCGCACTGGCTTCGCTTACCGGAGAAATTTTATACACCGGCCTGAACACCAGGCCCTTCATGCTCTGCAGGGAAATGGGCAGAATGGAACTCATGGAACCGATGTCGAACCCTGAATCGCTTGGCGCGAACGCGGATATGTCAATATCAGCGAAGAATTCTGGGCCAAGGTGCACATAACCCATAGGGAATATCGTGAGCGGGCCTTTGTTGTAATTCAAAATGACCAGAAAGCCGTCGTCCTGCTCATTGCGTTCCTTGGAATCCCACCAACACACATTTTCCTTGGAAGCATCGCTTGTGTTGCAGGATGTGAAGGTGTTGAACGGGGACAGAACCTTGTAGCCTTCTTTGAAATATGTGCTGTGCGCGTATTCGCCCATGAGGGTAAGGCCTGGCATGAGCGGGTAGATGGCGAACACGCTGGACACGCTGTTTTTTATTGGCGGCAGACAGAACATGTCCGTGGTGCTGATGTCCGAGTCCGGGCTTTTGTATTCGAATGCATCGTAAGCGAAAGTGAGGTCCACCCAGTTGCCGACATCGCAGCCCGGATAGTTCGTGTCCTTGTTGTCGAACATCATGGTGCGCGTGAAATTCACGCGCGACGATGGGTTGCCGAACAGGCTTGTTTCAATGGAAGCGCCATAACGGTATCTGTCGTATTGATCCTGGTCAAAATATGTGGTGTTGTAATCGAAATCATTGTCTTCTTCGTAGTCGGGTATGAAGAACGGCTCTTTCTGGTGCAGCCTTTCCCGCGCCCCGAACACTGTGAAATTGTAATCGTTGAGTTTCACGGAAGCGGTGATGCCCTGCAGCGGCTTGCCCATGACCGTAAACGGAGAAAAGAGTACCGAAATGTCGCCTGCGGACATGCTGGTGAGTTTGAAATTCCGGGGCTTTTCGATATCTTCGGAACTGTCCTGGTAGCGCACATAGAGGTTATTTACCGTGAGCGCGGTGCCGGAACCTTCGATGTTGCGGCGGTAAGCTGCGGAAAGCTGCTGCCGCCAGTATTCGTACATGGCCGCGCCGCTGGCCTCGATGCTTGGCGCTTTAGTGCGGTCGCCGTTCATGCCGCGCATGCCGCCGAGCCTGGTTCCGGCGATGAGCGAGCCTCCAATGGTAAGGTCCGCGGCCGGCTCGGGCTGGCTGGTGAAGTCGAGTTGCAGCACATTGTACATGTCCGCAACGCGCATGTTGCAGCGTTCGTAACGCCCGCCGTCCGAACCTTCGTAGCATCCGTCGCCCGTGACCACATCGTCGGAATACAGGAAGAACCGTTCGCTGCCCGTGACATTGAACCGCTTGTTCTCGTCCTTGAGTTTGTCAATTTCCCGCTCGTTGCGCAGCGCGATCTTGTTGGTTTCCTTGATTTGCTTGTCCAAATTTTTGTTCATGTCCTTGAGTTCTTTTTTGAACTCGTTGACGAGTTTTTCCAGATCGTCAATCTGCTTCATGGTGAGGGAAAAACGGTCATCCATGGAGTCGGCCACGACCTTGCGCACTTCGGTGAGGATTTCAGCCTTGAACTTTTCGAGGTCGCTCTGTTCAGATTCCACGCCCATGTCCTTGGGCTGGGTGCGGGAGATGCCCATGCGGCCGAGGGAAGGCAGATCCACGCTCACGCGTCGTGTGGGGCTGATGACCGCGTCCGGGGGCGCGATGGCGTTAAGCGGGGGGCCGGTGCGGGGCAGGCCCGCGGGCTGGTTGGCCGTGCCGGTGGTGTACTCGCGCACGGGCATGCGCCCGGTCTGGTGCCAGGACAGGTAGTTGTCGAGCATGCGGGACACAATCATGGCCAGCTCGTAGCGGGTCACGACCTGGTCGCCGCGGAACAGTTCACCGTCGTAGCCGCGCAGCAGCCCGGATTGCACCAGGTCGAGCACGGCGCGGTGCGCCCAGTGATCCGGCGGCACATCTTCGAAGGGCGAAGCTTTGACACGGCGCACATCATCGAGATTTTCGAGAAAATTCTCATCTTCGTAAATGTAATTGTCGTAGCGGATTTGCGCGGAGGCGGGCAGGGCGGCCGCAAGACACAAAACCATGAGCATCGCGGCGGAAAAGCGCTTCAAGACGGGCAGGGGTATTTTCGCCATATCGTCGTGTTTATCCTGCAGGCGTTTCGCCTGTATCTCCTATGCTGATGGGCCGCCTCGCCGCCTTGCGGTTGTCTTGCGGCAACAACGCAACGAGCGGAAAATCACTAATTTCCCGCAAATTGTATACTATTTTACTTTCAAGATCAACAAGTCCAAATTTTCCGGAATCCGAAAAAAACTCCGGCCGCCGGCCTGAAAGGTGCGCAGGCCGGCGGCACAGCATTATTAACTATTCACACTTCAAACCCGGTTCCGCAAGGCATTCGCCGTACAGGTTGAAGTTCTGGAAGTAGGCCGTGGTGCAGATGTTGCAGTCGCTCCCGCGCGCTTTGCCGCGCACTATGAAGTCGCTGCCGTCCTCTTTGACCTCGATTTTGAAGGAACCCGGCTCGCATGCGGCTTCCACCATGTCCTTGACCTTGCCTTTGCACTGGCCTGCGCTGCAGCCCGCGAACAGAGGCATGTACTGGGGCAGATTCGCGCCCGCGGGGTCCAGGCCGGTATAGCTCATGGATTCCTGGTCGTAGGAATAGGCGAACACGCCTTCCTTGACATAGCCAAGGGCGTGGGAGCACGCCTCGAAGTTTTCTTCCACCATGATGCCGCGCGCCCACTCCAGGCCCTGGCCGTGGGGCAGCTTGACGATAGCTTTCCGATCCAGATCCTGTGCTATGTCCAGACTCACGCGGTCCGGCAGGGCTCGGACCGTGATCTGGCCCTTGCCCACGATGCCCATGACATTGAGCAGGAATTCGCCCTTGGCGCGCTCGCGGTCGCGGATGGCCTTGGGCTTGGTCTTGTCCTCGGCGCCCACAAAAAGGATTTCCTTCGCAAACCGGCGGGCCTGCTGCGGGTTCACGCTCATCTTGAAAGTGGCGCTCTCCTCGGCGATCTTGCCCTTGCCCCCGGCCATGAATTCTTCGAGCACATC
Organism: bacterium; assembly: GCA_020061125.1. Taxonomy (GTDB): domain Bacteria; phylum UBP15; class UBA6099; order UBA6099; family DSWB01; genus DSWB01. The sequence continues at coordinate 21,849 of JAGUYV010000086.1, forward strand.
GGGATCCAGGCTGATGAAAGCGTGGTTTCCGCTGTAGCCGATGAGCAGGCGCATATCCTCGCCGTACTGGATGAGCGTGGGCAGGCGCACGGCCAGGATGTTTGCGCCGCGGCGCTCCACGGCCATGTGCTCACCCGCGGCCGCCAGGGCCTCCACATCGCCTTCGTACAACTCGCCCGCTTTGCGCTTGTTGCTCAACGCCACGGCGCTTTCCACAACCTTGGCGAGATACTCGAAGTCACGGACTTCCACCGCAGCGATGAATTTGGGAATGTATCCGAAGGTCTCTCTGTCGAACTTAATGTCCATGAGCGAGAACCCGGCCTCGGAGCCGAGCGCGCCCGCGATGCCCTGCATGCTTGTGCCCATGAGTTCCAGATCCTTGCGCAGCGCCACCATGCCCTCGTCGTTGGACTTCATGATCACATTGTCGTTGACATTGGTGAGAATGTCGCTCAAGTTGCTGATGGACATATACATGATGGAATCGCCGGTGCGGATCAGGCCGTCAACCTGGTGTTTGGCGGACTGGTACTGGTACACTTTGCTGATGTAGTCCGTGCCCGCAACTTTGTCTTTGTGCAGCAGAATGTCCAGGGACAGGCGCGGGGAAATGCCGTCAAACGATTTCACGAACAGAACGCCTCGAACGGCCTTGAGTTCCTTGGCGAGCATCTGCCACTTTTCGAGTTTGGCTTGCGTCGGAGATTTCATAGGAGCGGCTTCTGCTGCGGGTACCGAGGCATCTGCTGCCGCCTCCATGTCCGCATCAGCCTCCGTCTCCATGCCGGGTTCCGCTGTGTCCGCGGTTTCGGCCATGGTTTCGTCCTGATATTCCTGCTCCATGGCCGCATCCGCGGTCTCGCTTTCGAATGCGGCGGATTCGTCCATGGACATGGAATCATCGCTGTAGTCTTCGTAACTGGAGGTGTTCCATTCCTCCTCCATCTTGATCATTTCCTGCAGGGAATCAATCTGGCTCTGCACCATCATGGCCATGGCGTCGCCGCTGGCGTAAGCAAAGCCCGCGTAGGATTTGGGAATGTCTTCGCCCAATTCATCCTGGAGAGATGCGGCCTTGCCGGCTGAAGCGTCTGCAATTTTTTTGAAATAGGGTTCGCTGATGGTGACGACCACGGCGTTCTTGAGGGAACCGATCAGCACCATGGGGCGGTCGAGCTGCCCGGGTTTGGAGGCCGCGTCGCTGTAAATTCTGTACTCGGCGCCTGCGTATGTCATGACGCCTTCGTCCTTGATCTTCATATCCGGGAAATTGGCTTTGACGAACATGGAAGCGATTTGCTCGAAGGTGGCGGCGGCCTTTTTGCCGTCCGTGGCGCTGATGAACAGCGCGGCCTCTGGATTTTCCTGTTCGCGTTCGGGCATGCCGCCAACGGTCATGGCGAATTCGCCGCCGTACCAGCCGCCGTTCACCAGCAGGCCGATGCTCCTGCCCGCGATTGCGGCCAGCTTCGCGATGTTCATGATTTCTGAAACTGAAGTGCGAACGCGTGGCGGCGCGCCGTACTCTTCTGACATGTAATCGTCGCCGCCGTCCATGCCGTCGAATTCGTCAAGGGATCCGGCTTCCCAGTCCTGATTTTCCTGCATGGCCATTTCTTCGGCCATGGCGGCCGCGTCATCAGCCGAGGGAATTTCGGGGGCTGTGCCCATGGCGTTTTTGGCTTCTTGGACAAAAGCGATTGTGTCCCTGACCCGTTCGGGAGTCATGAGCGCGGTCCAGATATTGTTCATCACAGCTTTGGAAGTGTTGGTGTCAACGGCCAAAACCAGGGCCGGGGCCGCGGGGATTGCGCCCGCCAGGGACGGCAGTTTGTCATCCGCTGCGGGCGGGACAACCTGGTCCTTGATTTTGCCCATGAGCTTCTCAAGAGGCAGTTTGTGGACTCCGACCACGGACACATCCTGAACGAGCGTGGCCTGAACCATGCGGGGCGTGCAGGATACGGAAAGCTCGGTGGTTCGGTACATGTTTTTAAAGTCTTCGACGGTGCGAATGAAACTCCAGCCAGGCAACTGGTTGAACAGTTTGTCCATGGCGCGAGGCGCATTCATGGTCATGTGAATGTTCGACACCTGCGGAGAGGCGGCGCCCCTGGCGCGCTTGAGGTGATCGTCGAGCGTGCCCTGGTCCAGGCTGGCGTACAGGAACCGGTCCTTGAATCCGATGACCGGCTTCATGCCTTCGGGCAGTTTGAGATGCGCAGGCAAAGCCACTTCCCAGGCGTTTTCCGCGGTCTTTTTGATGTCAATTTTCGGATTGAAGCCCTTGAGGACTTTGTTCGCAGCTTCGATGACCAAGTCCTTGTCATTGACTTCCAGAGCGCCGATGGCCTTGAACATCAGGCTTCCGTCCGCTCCGGCGCTAAAGTCAATAATCGAGCCGGCGGCCTCGGAGCCGAGCGCCGCAGCCAGCTTTTCGGGATCCATGCCAAGGTCTTTACGCAGATCGGCGAGCTGCTTTTTATCCAGGGAAGCGAGCGCGGCATTGGCCATGTCTCCAACATTATTCACGGACAGATAAAGCAGTGAGGCCTCGCTGCTCACGCGGCTGGACACGCGGTGCGCGGACGGCTCGAACGAGGCAAGTTTCGAAAGCACGGCGGTGTCTTTGAGTTTTTTGTCATCAAGAACCAGGCCGAAGCGCACTTCGGGGGAAAGATTGCGGTAAGACAGGCTGTAGAGCGCGCCTTTCACGGCCGCAGCTTCTTTGGCCAGAAGCTCGTCGGCGATAGGCATATCCAGGCCCTTGAGCACTTTGGCGCGGTCTGCGTACACATACATCAGATAATTGTCCGGCACATCCTTGAGGCGCAGGTCCGCCAACTGTTTCTGCCTCTGGGTGCGCTTGCCGTTAATCGAGGAAACCACGGTCTTGAGCATGTCCGCGGACGGGCTGACGACCAGGGCGCGCTTTGTGGACGCCCAGCAGAACGCGCCCACCACGCTCTCGGGATTCTGATTGCAGTGCAGGGTCACGCCCGCATGCTGCGTGTCCTTGAATTCGATTTTCTGCGCGCGGATCTTCTTGGCCTTTTCCGGGGATTCCTCTTCCGCGGATTTGGCGGACTCCTCTTTGATGAGTTCCAGCATTTTGGGGAAGTTTTTTTCGGCTTTGCCCTTATTGCGGGAGCCGACGAGAACCGCGAAAGCCGGATCGCCGGAATCCTCGAAACTGCCCACGACCATGACTTCACGGGTGAGCCAGGGCATGGCCAGTTTCACCATCTTGCCGGGCATGCCGGAATCGTCTTCTTCCTCTTCTTCATCGGTTTTCATGAGGTCGGAGAACCGGCCCAGGCCGATGGCGCGAATGTACTTAAACGCCGTGTTGCCCGCGTTGTACAGGTCAATGGAAACCACGATGGCGGCATCGTCGGGCGCGGCGTCGGCCAGGGGCTTGGGCGTGAGAAACGGCCGCACCATGGACGCATACATCAGGGCCGCTACCGCGGCGATTACGACCACGACGCCAAGGATGATTTTTCCGGCATTGGATTTTTTGGCGGTTCCGGACATGAACTTCCTCCATGTAGGCTTTTGTGAAACAGGCCGCGGGCGCATGCCCGGCGGCACAAACAGGTTAGATCATAACAAAGGCCCCCTGCTTTGTAAACGCCTGCGCGCACACCCGGGAAGCGTGCTCCCGCTTGACGGAGCGTGATTTCAAAGATTATTCTTTAACTATACGCTTTACGGGTATCGCATCCGTAAATCCGGGTTCCGTATAAGCCATCGGGGATTCAACAATCACATGATCCATAATCAACAGAGCAAGCCGTTGGTCGAGGTTTCTGAAAACAGCAACGAAGTCGTTTTCATCATCAAAGGGGATCTGGAACAGGGCCGCATGAGCGATTTCAGCCGGGCCATGGATCTGGAACTCAAAAAGAAACAGGATAGGGATCTGGTCATTGATCTTGACCGATGCCGGTTTGTGGACAGCGGCAACCTGGGCGTGATATCGCAGGCGCACCGGGATCTGTCAAGCCGCGGGCGCGCCCTGCGCCTCATCAATGTGCAGAAGGGGGTGGCCGCCACCCTGGCCTGCACCAGCCTGGATAAGATTTTCGACATCCGGCTCAAAAACGGCGGTTGAAGCCAAGCATGCGCATGTACCTTTTTTACATATTCCAGGCGGGCCTGACGGCGCTGATTGTTTTTGCCGTGGCGTACGCATTTCTGGAATCAACCCGTCCGGATCCGGATCCCGAATGCGCGGAGGACCATGAACCCGCTTAAAATCAGCATCACCGGAGTGCGCGGCGTGGTGGGCGAAACCCTGACGCCGCATCTGGTGGTCCAGTTCGCGCAGGCGTTCGGCTCGTACATCGGCGGCGGCCGCGTGTTCGTGTGCAACGACGCGCGCCACTCAGCGGCCATGGTTCGCTCCGCCGCATTGAGCGGCCTGTTGTCCACGGGGTGCGAGCCGGTGGACTTCGGCGTGTGCCCAACCCCCGGCATGCAGTTCGCGCTCATCGGCTCACGCGCATCCGGCGGCATCGCCATCTCCGCGGGGCACAACCCCGAGGACTGGAACGCCCTGCGCTTCATTCGCGGCGACGGCATGTATTTCAACGCCCAGGAGGGTGACGCGCTGCTGGATGTGTATCACGCTGGCAATTTCACAAAAACCGCCTGGGATGGATTCAAAAAGGTTCATATCAAACGCGATCCGTTTGGCGCGCATCTGAAAAAAATCCGCACGGTGTTCGATGCGGACCGCATAAAGAAGCGCAAATTCCACATTGCCGTGGACACCTGCAACGGCGCATGCTCCGAGGCCGCACCGCGCCTGCTCGAATCCCTGGGCTGCAAGGTCACGGTCATCCACGACCAGCCCGGAAGCCCGTTCCCTCACGATCCCGAACCCACGCGACGCAATATGCAGACTCTGTGCGCGGTGGTCAAGGCCGCGGGGTGCGACGCCGGGTTCATGTTCGACACGGCCGGGGATCGGCTTGGCGTGGTCACGGACAAAGGCGAAGCACTGTTCGAGGAACATCTGCTGCCCCTGTGCGTGATGCTGCAAATGCAGGAAACGCCAGGAACGGTGGTCACGAACTTGAGCACCACGCGAGCCGTGGACGACGCGGCCAACGCCGCGGGCGCGCAGGTCATCCGCACGCCCATAGGCCAGGCCTATGTGGCCGAGGCTGCTTTCAAGAACAGGGCCGTGATCGCGGGCGAGGGCAGCGGCGGCATTATCCTGCCCGCCGTGCAGAACAACAACGACAGCCTGGCCGCCATGGCGTTTCTGCTGCACCATCTGGCGCGGCGCCGCGTGAGAATCTCGACCCTTGCGGACAAGACGCCGCGCTACGAAATGCGCAAGCATAAAGCGGCCATGGATTTCACCCGCATCTATTCCGCCATACAGCACGCGCGGCAGGCCGCGGCGCGCGAATTCCCGGGTGCGCGCATGGCACTCGACGACGGCGTGAAGCTCGAATGGCGCGACGCATGGCTGCACCTGCGACCGAGCAACACCGAATCCGTGATCCGCATTATCGCCGAAGCGCGCACTTCGTCGCGCGCGGACAATCTCCTGCAAGCGGGCATGGAGCTGATTTCCTGAACGCCCGCGGCAATCCGTAAGGGAAAGGCGCTTACCGCCGCATGAAACCGGTCCAGACACTCAAGATCAGCATATCGGGCGTACGCGGCGTGGTGGGCGACAGCCTCACGCCGGATCTGCTCGTGCGCTTCGCCCAGAGTTTCGGCACCTATGTCGGCCCGCAAACCGTGGTCATCGGCCGCGACACGCGCACCAGCGGCGAGATGGTCAAACACGCCGTGCTCGGCGGCCTCATCAGCTCCGGATGCAAGGTCGTGGATCTGGATATTGTCCCCGTGCCTACTGTGCAGTTCATGGTGCGAAACCTGCGCGCCGCGGGCGGCATCGCCATCACCGCAAGCCACAATCCCGCGCAGTGGAACGCTCTCAAGTTCATCCGCGGCGACGGATGCTTCCTGAACCATTACCAGGCGCGCGAACTCATTGACATCTACCACCAGGGCGAATACCGTACCGTGCCCGGCCGTCAGATGTGCGAACCGCGCCGCAATGCGCGCGCCGTATCTCTGCACGCAACCGCAATCATCGAGAAAATCGGGAAACTCCCGGCCCGCGGCAAAAAACTCCTGGCCGTGGTTGACAGCGTGAACGGGGCGGGGTCTGTCATGGCCGCGCCGTTTCTCGAAAGCCTGGGCTGCAAAGTCGTGACCATCAACAGCAAACCGGACGGCATTTTTCCGCGGCCGCCGGAACCGCTGCCGCAGAACCTCACGGACCTGTGCCACGCCGTGCGCCGCCACAACGCCGACATCGGTTTCGCCCAGGACGCGGATGCGGACCGCCTGGCCGTGGTGTCCGAAAAAGGGCTTCCCATCGGCGAGGACTTTACCCTGGCCCTGGCCGTGGATTTCGTGCTGTCCCGCGAGAAGGGGACCGTGGTGGTGAATCTGGCCACCTCGCATGTGATAGACGACATCGTGAAGCGGCGCAAATGCCGGTTGCTCAAAAGCAAAATCGGCGAGATCAATGTCACGGAACTCATGATGCAGGAAAACGCGGTCATAGGCGGCGAAGGCAACGGCGGGGTTATCTATCCGGCCGTGAACATGGGGCGGGACAGTTTCACCGGCATGGCGCTCATCATGCACCTGCTGGCGCAAAGCGCGCGTCCCGTGTCACAGATTGTCGCCCGCTTGCCGCGTTACTCCATGCACAAGGCCGCGGTGCCGTGTCCCCAGGAGTTGGTTGTGGAAGTCATGGATCGCCTGGCGCGCGAGGTTTCAGGCAAGAATGTGGATCGTACAGACGGTCTGAAGATCCAGACCCCGAAAGGCTGGATTCTGATGCGGGCCAGCAACACCGAGCCGATTCTGCGCGTGGTCGCCGAAGCCGGAGACCCCGAAGCCGCAGCCGCGCTCAACGCCGGGTTCAGGGAAAAAGTCGAAAGCCTGATTCGCAGCGCCGCAGCCAGATAGTTGTCAGCGTCACCATTCAAGAGATTTGAATATGGAAGGACACCGCGGAGACGCGGAGTCACGGAGAAAAATCTGATAAGGTTTTTGCGCGGCTCTGCCGCGTTTCCTCCAACACCGGGCATTCAACAGAGTTTTTCTGTCCATGCGCTCTTAAAGTATCTGGGCGATCTTCACTATCTGCGGCTCCCGTCTTTTCCCTACACGCTATTCGTCAATCGCTTCATTTTTGCGCTCTGCGCCCCGAATTTGACACATTTTCTCCCCGCGCTCATAATATGCTCCATGCCGTGCGGGATTCCACGCCACATTGTGTGAAAGCATATCCCGTGGCCAATCATCATAGGACAGAGGGTACAGGACAAAGGAGAACAGAGATGAAAACAATGAGAAGCGCACTCGTGATGTTGCTGGCGGTGGCGGCTCTTGCATGGAGCGCGGCGCCGGCCTCGGCCATCACCGCCGACGAAGTCATCAAAAACGCCGTTGACGCCTATATGAAGCTTCAGAGCTACAGCTACACAAACAACAAGGAAGGCCTGGACACCTTTGCCAAGAAACAGGCGTCCAAGATGCAGGAAACCAACAAAGGTCTGGCCGACAGCGCGGGCGTCAAGGTCGAGGAGAAAAAGACCACGGGCGCGGACAAGATGACCTACGCCATGTACAACATCAAGTTCGCCAAGCCCTACATTCTGCAGATGCAGATTCTGCGCCTGGACCTGGCGCCGGATCTGGTGCTCAAGGGCAAATTCACTTACAACGCCGCCAAGGATCCCAAAACCTGGTGGGCGAAGCTGGCGGTCACGCCCACGCCGCTCAAGCGCTCGGTGAAAAAGGACGACGCGTCCGGGTTCCTCACCATGGGCTGGGACGGTTTCCTGCTCGATCTCCAGAACTTCGCCGCCAATGGCAAAGTTAAGTACGCGGGGACCGCCAAGGCCCTGGGCGTGGAATGCCATGTTCTGGAAATCACCTTCCCGGACTGGAACAAGTTCAAACCCATAACCCCGGATTTCGCCAAGTTTAAAATCCCCGCGGACATCCAGCACCTTGTAAAGGAAAATCTGGCCGATCCCAAGGAGAAGAAATATTCTTCAGTGAAATACTGGATCACCAAGAAGGATTTCCATGTCATCCAGGTCGAGAAATACCGCAACGGCAAATTCTACTGGCGCGACACCATCACCAAGATTAAGATCAACAACTTGAAAAAGGAAGATTTCAGCACCAAGTAATCCTCCTCCGGGCGCGCCCGTGCCAGTTCCTGCGGAAGCGCGCACTCAATCCGCAATCACCACGAATCATCGCGTTGTCAGCGATGATTCGTTTTTTATGCGCCATTTCCGTTCTTTTGTTTCGATGCCGGATTTCTCACCAAAGCGGACTTCCCCTAACCTCTACTCGCTACTTTTTCACCCTACACCCTGTTTTTCCCTTTTGGCGCCAAGCTGTCCGCGGCGCGCTATAATGTTTCCAATTACCGAAAAGGCAGTCCCGTTCCGTCATTATGGCCAAAGTTCTGCTCGTACAGAAAACCTACCTTGAGATGTTCGGCGTGATGAGCATTGCGGCCGTGCTCAAGGACAAGGGGCACGCCGTTCGGGTCAGCCTGGAGCGAGGCGCGCGCCTGGCGGAGATCGCGCGGGACTTCGCGCCGGATGTGATCGGCGTGTCCACGGTGAGCATGAACGCGCACGCCAACCTGCGGGATGCGGACCTGCTCAAGCAAGCGTTGCCGACAGTGCCCATAGTGTTCGGCGGCGTGCATCCGACCTTTTTCCCGGAAATCATCGAGCAGCCGTGCGTGGACGCTGTGTGCCGCGGCGAGGGCGAATTTGCATTCGCGGAATTCGTGGAAGAGCGCGCAGCGGCGCGCACCGGTGCGGGCATCGCCAATCTCTGGGTCAAATCAAATGGCGATGTCTTCCGCAATCCTCCCCGCGAGCCGATTCACGACATTGACGGCCTGCCGTTCCCGGACCGGTCGGTTTATTACGACCATTACCCGTTTCTGAAAAACAACCCGGTCAAGAATTTTCTGCTATCGCGCGGGTGCCCGTTCCAGTGTTCTTTCTGCTTCAACCAGCCATACCGCGAGGTTTACCGCGAATGCGGACACACCGTGCCGCAGCGCCGCCGTTCGCCCCTGCGAGCAATACAGGAAATCGAGGATTTCGCGGCCCGATGGCCCCTGGATAAAATCGCGTTTCAGGATGAAAATTTCTGCCTGGACAAAACCTGGCTCTTCGAGTTTCTGGACCTGTATAAGTCACGGGTGAACCGGCCGTTCTTCTGCATGGTCAACGCATTCCTGGCTGACGAGGACATCATCGCCGCGCTCAAGAGCGCGGGTTGCTATCACACCACATTCGGCCTTGAAAGCGGAGACGAAAATCTGCGCCGCAATGTGTTGCGCAAAAAAGCCACGGACGCCCAGATCCGCGAGACTTCGCGCCTGCTGCACAAGCATGGCGTCACCTTCCACACCACGAACATATTCTGTTTTCCCGGAGAGACCGTACAGAGCGCGGTCCGGACCCTGCGGCTGAATGCGGAGATCCGGCCCGAATCCGCAGTGGCTTTCAATTACATGCCGTTCGCCAATCTGCCGCTGACCAACGAGGCCGTGAAGCAGGGGTGGATCAGCGCGGAGGCCGCTCGCGACTGGGAACGCCTGCCGCGCGTCATTGTGCGCATTCCCAACTGGAGACGCATTCGCAGACTCAAGCTCATGTTCGGTGCGGGCGTGCGTTTTCCGGTTCTCATTCCCCTGATCATCGCTGCAAGTTCCCTTCCGCTCGGGCCGCTCTTCGCCTTTTTGTCAAAAACCATGGAAGCCCTGGATTACTTCACCAGAAACCGGCAGAACATCCCCTATATGATCAGAAACTTCTTTCAATTGCGAAGGCTGTACAAGAGCTATTTCTATGAATGAACGCTCCTGCTCACGCGCGGGGATTCATGATTTCTTTTTTGAGTGGGGATATTTCTTCTGCAACGATTTGAGCGCGTTTTCCGGGGATGCTTTGAAGCGCTGTTCAAATTTTGCCTCGAACACGCTATCTTTCTTGAGATCCTTGAGAAACGCCAGAATCACGGCACTGGAGAATTGCGATTCCATCTCGCGCATCAGGAGATACGCGCCGATGTAGGCGGATTGCGCACGCGCGGGCTTTTGTTTCTGCGTGAGCGCCAGGCACAGCTCCTTGAGCGTTCCGCGCCACACATGCTCATGCTCTTTGTTCTTCACAAGGTCTTCGAATTCCTTGCTGATCAGCCCGGATAGGCCCTCCTCGAACCAGAGCGGGAGCTGTAACTTGACCGACTGCTCAAGGGCCATGTGCGTGTATTCGTGCGTGAGGGCGGTGAGCAGGGCGCCGCGTTCCGCGAGAATTTGAGGCGGCTGGATGTGCAGCATTCCGCCCGTCCACACCGCGGAGTGCCACCACGGCGCGCCCGTGGTGGAAACATAGGAAGGCGTGTCCGGATAGACGCGCATTTCGAGCCGTTCGCGCAGTTCCGAACCGAACCATTTTTCAACGGATTCCCTGGCCTTGCCGCATGCAGTCAAAAGGGCCTCGATCTGCGCTTCGGGCATGGAGCGCGGATAATGAGCCACCACGCGGTTTGCACGCACCGTGCGCCATTCCGGCGGCTGCGCCTGTGCGCAACGGGGCAGGGCGGCGCACAGCAGCGCAATCAGAATCAGCGCCGCGGCAGTTGCGGAAACAGCCCGTCCCACTCCTGCACCTCCACGCCCGGAAAGTAGTATTTGATAATCTCTTTGTAATTGTGTCCCTTGCGTGCCATGCCCACCGCGCCCCACTGGCTCATGCCCACACCGTGACCCAGTCCGCGCCCGGTGAACAGGATGCGTCCGCTTTTGCTCACGGCCTCGAACCAGTCGCTTTTCAGATAATTCCAACCCAGCGCGCGGCCCACTGCGGTCTGAAATTCCTGTCCGGTCATGGATACGGTTTTGGCGCTCAATGTGATTTCGACTCGCGAAGCGCGCCCATGCGGGGTGCGATCCGTAACCCGCACTCCCAGGATGGTTCCGTTGAATGCCTCGAACCCGAGCTTTCGAATTTCGGCCGCAGTCAAAATCGAGTCCCAGCGGTGGTGCGGGGAAATCTCGGACCACGGGTCGTCCACACCTTTGAGATAAGGGGGCGTATCGCCGCCCCAGGCGCTGGCCGGGTCCGTGGTGCGGCCGCCGGATGTTGAGTGATAAAAAGCGTCAATGAGCTGACCGTTCCAGGTGGCCACCAGGCCCGATGTGCGCCGTGCGGCTTCGCGGCCGCGTTTGGTTTCCCCGTCAATTCCCTTGTAAACCTGGCAATGGGTGAGATCGCAAATGCCGGCGGATCCGTGCTTCATGCGGTTCTTGAGCGCCCAGGTACGGGCGAGCACGGCCTGGGCCTGCATGGCTGCCGGCTGATCTGAATCCAGCTCCCCGGAGGTCACGGAAGCCACATAATCTTCGAGCGGCACGATATTGCTGATTGTCAATTCCGCGGCGCCGGCCTCGACCACAAGCCGTCCGTGATAACATCGCGAAACCTTGCCCGCAATCTCCGCGCATACCGGATCGCTGATGTTGGAAACGGTTATGGCGCGGTATTTTTCCGTCTCCGCGCCTCCGCAGCGAATGCCCAGGGAATTGCCAACCAGGGATATGCCGCAGGCCTGCGCCTGCTTTTTCTCGGTGCCGAGCTGTGCGGTGAGGGAGGACTCCCCTCTGCTGTACAGGCGCACGCTTTGCGGGTTGTAGGAAGACAGCACCATGACGGTGACATCGGGCTGGATGCGCGCGGGGTCCGGGCGCTGCGCCATGGCGGGACCGCTGCACGCGGCCAGCAGGAATACAAGAAGAAGGATTCTCTTAAAGAGCATTGTGTTGATGATGCCGGTCTCCCGTGTGAGCGGCTCATGGCCGCGTGTGATGAATTATGAAGCGCTGTCAGTAAAACTTGCACTGGTGCCAGGCCTGCATGATGCGCCGTGCCGCGGGCGCGGCGTCGCGTCCGCCTTCGCCCCGCTCAAGAAATACTACCACGGCGGCCTCGGGATCGTCCACGGGCGTGTAGCCGATGAACCAGGCATGCGTGCGCGGTCCGGCCGCGTGACGCGCTGTGCCGGTCTTGCCCGCCGAGGAATAACCCATGTTGGCCAGGGCATGGCAGGTGCCAAGCGGAGAGGTGACGCATTGCTCCATGCCCGCGCGCACCACGGCCAGGGCTTCGGCGGAATCCATGGCCGGGGAAAGGCCCATAAGGTTTTTTTGGGGAAGCGCGAATGTGTCCGTGCGCACCCGTTCCGGTTTGAAAACGCGTCCGCCATTGGCCAGCGCCGCCGTGAAAACGGCCATCTGAAGGGGCGTGGCGCGGAACTCCGGTGTATCCCCGGCTGCGAAGCGCGACACAAGTTCCGGCGTAAGCGTTCCCGGTATTCTACCCGAATCTTCCTTAATGCCGTAATCGGAAAGAGATATGCCAGTGGTTTTTCCGAATCCGAACCGGGACGCCAGCGCGGACATTTTAGAACCATTAATCCTCGCACCCAGGGTGTAGAAGTAAATGTTGCAGGATTGCGCCAGAGCCTGGGCCATGTCCAGGCTGCCATGCCCGCCGTGCAGCCAGCAGGGATAATCGTGTCCGTGCAATGAGGTAACGCCCTTGCAGGGCAGCATGAGATTGGGCGATGCCGCGCCCTGTTCCAGAGCCGCGAGCGCCGCAAGGGGCTTGAGCGCGGAGCCAACGGGAAAGGATCGGCCCGCTGCAATCCTGGGATTTACGAGCGCGAGGACACGGCCCGAGCGTACATCCATGACCACCGCGGCGCCGTTCTTGCCCGCAAGCGCATCCTGGGTCCGGTCTTGAAGTTTTTGCAGATTTATCTGCACGGACTCGTGTTTGCTCGCGCATCCCGAACACCATGCGATCAAGGCACAAAGAAGGATAAGGATTTTTTTATTGGGGGTCCGGTCCGGCACGCACGATCCTTTTGGCGCCTCGATAGCGCAACACATCGCCGCTCTTGTTGGCCATGCGTTCTTCGACAACGCGGCCATCATTGTAGGTGAACTTGCGGTACAGGGCCGCGGACATGCCGCTGGCGCCCTTGCTCACAACCACGCGCTTGCCCGGCTCCAGGGTTTTGTCAACGGTCACTTTTTCACCGGGAAAGAACCGGCCCCACCATTCGCTGCGCAGTTCCACCTTGAATCCCGGCTTGAATTCACTGTAAAGAGACACGGTGAACACGCCCTGCGTGGCGGTTGCGAACACGAACACGCTGTGCTCGTGGGGATTGCGGAATTTGAGATCGATCTGTCCGTAGGCCACAGCCGCGTCGCGTCCGGGATCCACATACGCGCTCGCCTGGCTGTGCGGCATCCAGTCGAACTCGTCCATGCCTGCGATCAGGGCCGCGTTGAACAGGGTGCTGCTGGGCTGGCACGCGCCACCGCCCCAGTCATCCTCGAACCGGCCGTTGGCGATCACGGGCGCGAGAAAAAAGCCATTGTCACGGTTTCGTTCGCCCACCGTGTCATTGTAGGAAAAGACGCCGCCCGGTTTGATTTCATGTCCCGTGAGCAGGTCCGCCACGCGGCGCAGGTTCTTGGTGCGGTTGATTTTGCCTTCGCTGAATTTGGTCTGAAAGGTTGCCAGAGGGCTGTTGAAATCAATTTTTCTGAACTTGTCTTCGGTGATTTCCGCAAGCAGCGTGCGCACGGGCAGGGCGATGCGCTTTCCGTGATACAGCGCCAGCGCGCGCAGGATGGCTTTGCGTGCGGCATCCCGGTCAAGCGCCTGTCCGTCTTTGTGCCGCGACCAGGTTTTTGTGTCCCAGTCCATGACAGCGTTCACGGGTTGCCGGTCAATTCTTAGTGCGGTCAGTTCGATAAGCGCGCGCACGGCCGCGGCGTCCCAGTGCGCCTGCACCGGCACATCCATGCCCCTGCGGTAAACCCTGTGCCTCTCGGCGAGTTTTCTCCCGAAAGGCTTGTCCCGGCCGACGGCCGCGGCGCGCGATACGGCGGTCTCAAGGTCCACCCGGTATGACAGTTCATCAAGGTCAATATTAAAATTCTTGCCCGCGGCGCTGATTTTAAATTCACTCGGTATCTGGAACTTCTTGTGCCTGCGGAGTAAGAGCAGGGCCTGCTGTTCGGTAAGCCCGCCCACGGGCACGCCGCCTATTGTGACGCCCAGCGGGATGCGCTGCGCCACATCCGGATACACCGCCACCCGCGCCACCAGCGCGGCCGCATGGAATGCGCTCACTGCTGCCAGCACAATTGCGATTTTCAGGATTGTGGTTCTGTTCATTGCATCCGAGCCGCACGCGCGATGTCGTTAATTATCAATAATTGTACAGCCCGGCGGACCGGATTCAATGATCGCAAAACAGCCGCTTCAGTGGCGCAGAGACAAAAGCCCGGGAAGTTGCGCGAGTGTTGTGATTCGTGGAGCGGGAGCAGCCGGATTTCTGTTGAAGCGGTCAATAAGCACCCCGCGCACGCCCGCGGCGGCGGCGCCTCGCACATCGTCAACCGGATTGTCGCCCACCATCACGCAATCATCGGGCGCAACGCCCGCGCGCTCCATGGCAAGTGCGTAGATTTCCGGGTCCGGCTTCTGCATGTTGACTTCGGCGGACACAATGAACGGATCGAAAAATCCCCGCAGGCCGCGCAGCTCGAATACGCCCTGGAGCATGGTGGAAAAATTGGAAATCACGCCCAGCCGGAACCCGCGCTCTTTCAATATCTGTAGTGTGGGCAGTGAATTCGGAAACAGATCGAAGGAATGAAACTGCCTATAGAAATAGTAGATCTTGAGTCCCAATGCACGGGCGTCTCCGCTGTAATCGAGGCGCGAGACCAGGCGCTCGTACACATCGCCCCAGAATTCCTCATCCGCCTCGTCTGACACCGCATAGCGCCGCCCGGAATGGATCTCCGAGATCAGATATTGCACTGCGTCCGCGCTGTGCTTTTCCAGATCTTCTCGTTTCACCTCGAACCCGTTTTCATGCAGCACATGCTGAATGCCGTCGCGGAACTCCGGCACAGGCTGTATCAGCGTCATGCCCGCATCGAAAAAAACCATGCGGCAGGGAATGCTTCCGTTGTCATGCATTACTCTTGTTCTCCAGTGCGCGGAACTCGCGATCGAGGATGCCCATGACCGCCACATCATAATAGCAGCCATTGCGGAACAGCGCATCCCGGTGCACGCCCTCGGGGCGGAATCCGCATTTTTCATAGCAGGCCCGGGCGCGGCTGTTGTGCGCATAGTGGTACAGATTGACCCTGTGCAGGTTGAGTTCATGGAACGCGAAACGCAGCAGAGCGCGCACCGCGTCCTCTCCGTACCCGCGGCTCCGGTAACGAGCTTCCCCGATGAGGATTCCGAGGTGCGCGTTCCGGTTCTTCCAGTCTATCTGGTGAAGGCCGATGCTGCCGATGTGGATACCGCGCTTTGTGCAGATTGCGAACACATGGTCGCTGTTGCTTTCAAGCATTTCATCGTACCACTTGCGCGTAGCGCGGAGCGGAATGGGACGATGCAGAGTCAACCACTGGCGCACATCCGGATCGTTGACCCACCGGTTGGCGTTCTTGAGGTGTTCCGGCTCCAGGGCGTGCAGTTCGGTTTTGTTTCCGGGTATCATGATTCCATCTCCCGAGCTTGTGCTAAAAAGAAACCAAGTCGAGGCGTCTGGCCGCGTCCAGGGCGTGCTCCAGAATGAGGGCGTGATCGAACGCAAGATCCGCGGGCTGTCCTGGCACGAAGAGAGCGGCCTCGGCCGCGTCGTCCGCGCCTTGCAGTTCGCCTGACACGGCGCGCGCGATGTACACCACGCTCACGGTGTGGCCGCGCGGGTCGCGCGCGGGATCGCTGTACACATTCAGCAGGGCCAGCAATTCGATGTCCAGGCCGGTTTCCTCTCTGGCCTCGCGAACAGCCGCGGCTTCCACGGTTTCGCCAATGTCCACAAACCCGCCGGGCAATGCCCACTGACCCTCGTACGGCGGGTTCTTTCTCCTGATTAAAACATATTCGCCATCCTTGAAAATCACGGCGTCCACGGTCAGCAGCGGGCATTTGGGCGGCATGGTGTTGTCCCCCGGGGTTTGGATTATAATATCAAAATGTTTGCGCGCGTTGCGTGCGCTTTAATGAGACTTTTCCGGCGCTTGTCCGCCGCACGCCATAGATGCGCATCACACCGGAGCACGCTCGGTTCATCAGTAATTATGAAAAACGCACAATGGGAATGCAACATGAAGAGGCGGCTTGCGTCCTGGATGTTCGCGCTGGCGCTGATTGCGTGCGGCGCAAAGTCCTGGGCCGCGCCCGTAGTCATTAAGAACCGGTGGGAGCGCCAGGCGCATCCGTCCGTGATGTATTACAACTATATGGCGTCCGTGGACGGGCAGCCCGTTCGCATACACATTGCGGAAATTGATCTTGCCGGACAGGTGCGGCTACAGCCCGTAATGGCCTGGGACCAGATGGACCGGCTCGAAACCGTGACCAGCATCGCAAAGCGGCACAAACCCATTGTGGCCATCAACGGCAGTTACTTCAACATGGACCCGCGCGACGCCTTCCCGGTCGGGTTTCTGATGCTCGACGGCCGCGTGGTGTATTTTTCGCACACGCACCGCAGCGCATTCGGGCTGACACGGGACAATGTGCCCCTGTTCGGATATCCGCGCACGCGCGGCTCGATTTATGTCGAAGACACGGGCGAATACTTTTACATAGACGGCATGAACCGCGAGCGCAGCGCCAACCAGGCCATCGTGTACACCATGGAATACGGCAAGCGTACGGTCACGAAACGCTCACAACTGGAAATCGTGGTGGAGCGCGGCGTGGTGCGCGAGTTCGGCACAGGCAACATGCGCATTCCAACGGACGGGTTTGTGATCTCGCTTGCCGGGGACGCCATGAAGTACAAGCGCATGTTCCGCATGGGCGCGCCGGTGAAGCTGTACTTCGTAATCGAGGCGGAATGGCTGCGCGTGTTCAACTCGCTCACGGGCGGCCCCATGCTCATGCGCGGCGGCCGCATTGTGGTGCAGGAAACGCAGTCCGAACAATTCAAGCGCAGCATGCACGCGCGCAACCCGCTCACGGCCGTGGCCAGCAAACCCAACGGCCATCTGCTGTTCGTGGTGGTGGACGGCCGCAGGCCCGGACACAGCGTGGGCTTGAGCTATGTGGAATTGTCCGATTTTCTGCGCGGCATCGGCGCAAACAACGCCATCGCCATGGACGGCGGCGGGTCCAGCACCATGGTCATCAACGGCGAACTCGTGAACAAACCTTCGGACGGCTCTCCGCGCGGGGTCACCAACGCCCTGTGCGTGTTCCAGAGAAAGTGACAGGTCCCGGCGCGAGCTGGGGAGGGAGGAATTCCAGCATGGCAGACGACGACAAAAAAACACAGGACCCCCAACCGGCTCCAGCGCCGCCCAAGGAAGTGCGGGTGAACATGAGCGACGAGGTGCGGGACGGCAACTACGCCAATTTCGTGCGCATCCAGCACACGGCCATGGATTTCCGTCTGGATTTCGCCAAAGCCGTGCCCGACGAAAACATGCTCAATATGGTGGCGCGCCTGTTCATGAGTCCCATCCACACCAAAATGTTCCTCAAGGCGCTCGAAGACAACATCACGAAGTACGAAGCACAGTTCGGGACCATCGAGCTTACGCCCAACGCCCAGGCCGTGCCCCTGCACGGCGCGTCTTCCAGGGCCACGCATTGATCCGCCGTCAGTGAAAATGGATCGCCAGATAGTAGTACATGGGATAAACGCCGTAGGATTTATATTCACTCTTGGTCATGACAAATTCAAGCTGCATCCGGCCCGCATTGCGCAAATCTCTGACATACCGCAACTGCTCCAGCCTGGTTCCAAGAAATTCATCGTCCAGATCCCACACCGCAGTAAGCCATGAATCTCCGGGAAGGGCCATGACAAGCTGCGCGGTCTCGGATTGCAGGCGTCCCGGATAGTCCCATGAGGATCCGGTGAACTCCGGCTCGAAAATGGCGTTGAGCCGCAGGGACCAACGCGAAGAACCGCGATAGCCGATGTATCCGTGCCAGTATCCATAGCCGCTGCGAACATAGCGCGAGGCCAGGTAGTGAGCGCCCAGGGTGACTTTCTCCAATGGTGTCCAGGTCACGCCCGCGCGGCCCAGAGCCTGTTCGCGGCCGTTGGACTGCAAGGAATGGCGTTCGCTGTCCAGCAATCCGTCAGTGAACCGCAATTCGTCCCGGTCGCGGTAAGAGGAGTCGTACCGGAACTCGCCGCGGAAGTTGAACCAGGCGTTGCGGCCCAGCGCCAGAGGTTCGCCGTAGAACATTGCCGAAAAACTCTTATTCAGATCGCGCTCTTCGGTTTCATAGCCGCGAAGGCCGATGAATGAGTTCCGGTAGTCAAGCTCGACATCCTGAAGGGACCGGCTCCATGACAGACTCGCGGACACGGAAAGATATGCTGGAATGCCGCGGATCTTGAACGGCTCGAGAGCGATCGCAAGGTCAACATCGTGCATGCGGTATGTGCTGTTCATGGCGTAAGAGATATTGCTGCCGCTGCTCTCGCTTCCTGTGTGCATGCTTGAGAGCGACACTTCGCCAAGCAGCGGTCCGCGCTTGTGATTCACCCACGCGGACACCCGGTTCGTCCGGTAATTCGCATTGATGCTGTCGTAGTCGGTGACATTTGCGGTGTAGGTGAACCGCTGGATACTGCGGTTTTGAAAGGTGTAATAACTCGCGCTGCCGGAATAATAAAAGCCGTCATCGTCATTGTCCGCGTAGAGTGACAATACATTAGGGCCGCGGATGTATTGCTTTTGGATGGAATATTGCCCGTAATGACCCGACCCAGGCCACTGGTTCGACCAACCGTGCCGCTCGTAGGCGCGGATGTAGCCCTTTCCATGGACATTGCCGGCGTAAATGTATTCCGCGGAATCCTGGATCAAGCGATAGTCATAAGCCGGAGCCTCGTTCAACGATACAAAACGCGGAGTGAAACCTTTTTCGTAAAGGTTGCCGGTGCGCGTCGTGAAAACAGGCGCGGCGCCGGGCGAGCCGTCCGCGTTCGCGTATGTGACATTGTGGAATGTCAGCCCGCCGTTGTCCTGTGAAGCGGGAACCATAACCGCGCGTTGCGCCGTGATGCTCGCCTGCGGGGATGCACCGTAAAACGGCACATCGTCAATGTTCGCGAGGCTCGTAACATTCGCCGCAGGCTCCAGAACGGCGCCCATGAAAAACTGCTTTTCAGAAGAGGTGTTCGGCCAATCCCAGTACTGGCCCATGCGCGCGGCGGAGAAAAGGAAAGTCTGCCCGTTCCTCACGGCGCGTCCCTCGAAGGTGCGCAGGTGCAGCAGAATGAGATCCGCGGGATAGTGAAAATCTTCCAGGAACCGTGTGTAGACGAACGCATTGCCCTGCGCGGCGAGAACGCCCCGGTTCAGGTCCATGCGGATTTCGTCCGCGCGCACGAACAGCCCGCCGTTGCTGTACAGCGCATTTTCAGCGCGCAGAATTTTCCTGCACCAGTCATATTCAATGGTGTCCGCATCCAGGATGAAAGAGATGTCTTTGACCAGGGGTGTGCGCGGGCACGCGGCCCCGGCTGATGGCGAAGGGATCGGATGCGCGGAAACAACGGGGGACGGCTGCGGATTTTCATGCCCGGGTTCCGGCGGCGGTTCATTTTCGGGTTTGGGTTTCCTTGTGTCTGGCGCTTCCGGCTCGGGCGCAGGTTCAGGTTCCGCGGTCGGGGCAGGGGAGTCCTGCGCGATTGGGGCTGCGCGTTCCAGTTCCGGCGCGGGTTCGGCTTGCGGGGCCGGGACCGCCACCGAGTCTCCGGGTTTGAGGCCGGGCAGTTCATAGATGCTGCCGGGTTTGGGCGCGGACTCGGGCAGGGCGAGGATGTCTGGAACGCGCTTTACGGAACCGTCGGGACGGCGCACATCGCCTGTTTCCGCTTCCAGGGAATAGGGCGACGCCACGGATTCTTCGGCTGCGGTGCAACGGCACACAAACACGCAAGCAAACAGAGCGAGAACCGCAGCCGATGTTCGCATGAACTGTGACATTAAGGATCAGTCCCGGTGTTGCTGTATGTCCGTTGATTATACCACGGCAAGGGAACGGCCTTCCAGGGTTTCCATGCGGTCAATGAGTTTGCGCGGAAAATCAAGGCGGCGCTGTTCCCGGTAGTGGTAGAACACGCCGAGGCTTGTTCCCACGGCGACGACCTCGTGCCGGTTGAGGCTTACAATCTTGTATTCCATTTTCATCTCGCTGCCCTGCAAGGCGACCGTGCGCACGCCCGTGAGCGCGGTGTCCGGGAAAAACAGGGGTTTGATGTACTTGCATTCCGTGTGGGCCAGGATGGGGCCGATGCCGCGGGTTTCGAGATCGTCGGTGATGCCGATGCGGATGCCGTATTCCACGCGCGCATTTTCAAAATAGCGAAAATAGATGATGTTGTTCACATGCTGGAAAGCGTCCATGTGCCCCCAGTCCACCTGACAGGGAACCACCACGGAAAAATCCTGAAGCAATTCGTGCATGTTTCCAAAGCCTCCCAGAGAATGTGCCCGTGGCGGCCCGTGTCACAGGGCCGAGGGCAGAAACAGGAGCACGCGCCAGCGGTCATCCACAAGACCCGCGAGCACATGGTGAGAAATCATGGTCTCCCCCTGACGGTCCATATTGATGGTCATGCGCAGGATGCCGCAGCCCTGGACGCCCAGCGCATCGTGCGCGTCCTGCATGGTCTGCTCCGTCAGATCTTCGTCGCGCAGGCCCGCGGCTATGGTCGCGAAGGATTCGCCGCAGCTCGCGATTTGCGCGCTGTGCACTTTGCAGTATTTCATGGCCAGATCATGGGAAGAAGCGGAGAAACGCTGCGCGTCCGCGATGTGTGCGGGATCACCGCCCTGCATGGCGTAGAAGAAAATCTCGGAATCCTGAACCAGCGCCGGGTACCATGTCTCGGGTCCGCAGATGTCGCGCGCCAGGTCGTCAATGGTGTCCGCACCCTGGTAAGCAGGCGCGCCCTGGAAAGATTCCGGCGCAAGGAATGTTTTGCGCTGTGCATCGCGGTCCGCGAGCATGGCGCGCCGAAGCGACAGCGCGCCGAACAGGGCCGCAGCCGTAACAAGCGCCAGAATCAGCAGGGATTTGGGATCCGCCTTGCCCATAAAAACCGGCGTCCCCGCATCATGGCGCGAGGACGCCGCCTTTCATCCAATCGTTGCCGTCATGGTCCCCGGTTACTTCTTCATAAAATGTGTGATCAGGTCTATGGGAATCGGGAACAGGGTTGTGGAATTGTTGCTGGCGGCCACTTCCACAAGTGTCTGAAGGTAGCGAAGCTGCATGGCCATGGGGTTCTGCGCGATTATCGCCGCAGCTTCGGACAGTTTCTGTGAGGCCTGGAGTTCGCCTTCCGCGGCGATGATCTTGGCGCGGCGCTCGCGTTCGGCCTCGGCCTGGCGGGCCATGGCGCGCTGCATGCTCTCGGGAAGTTCCGCGTCCTTGACCTCGACTGTGGAAACCTTGATGCCCCAGGGATCCGTGTGGTCGTCCACGATGGACTGTAGCTTCTGGTTGATTTTTTCGCGGTGGCTCAAAAGCTCGTCGAGTTCGCTCTGGCCCAGAACGCTGCGCAGAGTGGTCTGCGCGATTTGGGAGGTGGCGGAGATGTAATTTTCGACCGCAACGATGGCTTTTTCGGGGTCCACCACGCGGAAGTACACAACGGCGTTGACTTTGACCGGCACATTGTCGCGGGTGATGATTTCCTGCGTGGGCACATCCATGGTGATGGTGCGGATGTCCACCTTCACCATCTTGTCAATAAACGGGATCAGAATGATGAGGCCCGGGCCGTTTTTACCGATTACGGCCTTGCTCATACGCCCAAGGCGGAAAACAATGGCGCGTTCATACTCGTTCAGCACCTTGATGGAGCCGCCCAGCACCACAAGAACGATGATGATGGGAACAATCAGTCTCATGATTTCATCCATTTGGAATGCCTCCTTGATTGATGGGTTTGACTATGAGTTCCATGCCCTCGAGGGCAACGACTTCCACGCTTGCGTTCTGTTCTATCACGGCACCGTCCTGGGATCGTGCGTTCCAGAGTTCGCCGTGAACGAACACCGTGCCTTCGGGGGCGAGGGGCGTGCGGGTCTTGCCGCGCAGACCGATCATGCCTTCGCCGCCCGTGGAGACTTTGCTGCGCAGGCTTTTAATCACATAGGCCAGAGCGATGACAATAAAAACGAATGTAACGCCCGTCACGCCCGCTATGAGCCAGGGATCGATTCTCATGACTGCCTCTCCGCTATTGTACATGAACAGGGATCCGATAACAAAGAGAGCGAGGCCGCCGATGGACAGCAGCCCGTGGCTCACGATGAAGATCTCCGCGATGAACAGCGCCACGCCGCCCACGATAAGCATGATGCCAAGATAATTTACGGGCAATACAGAAAACGCCACGAACGCCGTGACCAGGCATATCACGCCAATGACGCCGGAGATGAAAGTGCCCGGATGCGTGACTTCAAAAATCAGCGCGTACAGGCCCACGATGAAAAGAATGTACGCGATGTTGGGATGCCCGATCTTGTGCAGAAATGACTCGCGAAGGTTCATGCGCAGGCGTTTCACCGTTGCTCCGCGGGTCTTCACGGTGACCGTGTTTTTGCCTTTTTTGAATTTCATGCCGTGCGCTTTTTCGAGCACGGATTTGATGTCCGGCGCCACGATTTCAATGACATTGGACGACAGGGCGTCCTGGGCTGTGATGGACTCGCTTTTGCGGATGGCTTTTTCCGCGAACTCGAAATTGCGGCCCCGGCGCTCGGTGAGGGTCTTCATATAGGACACGGAGAAGTTTGTGACCTTCTCGCTCATGGTCTTGTCCATCTGTTCGCCCTGTCCCGACACCGGATGCGCGCTGCCCGTGCTGGTGTCCGGGGCCATGGCGGCCACATCCGAACACATGAGCAGAAAGAAACCCGCAGAGGTGGCGGTCGCGCCGTTCGGGTGCACAAACACAATGACCGGCATCGAGGAATTCTGCCACATGGTGCAGATGTTCTTGGTGGTTTCGAGAAGGCCGCCGGGCGTGTCCACGGTTACAAGCAGAGCGCGCGCGCCGGAATTTTCCGCGGTGAGCAGGCCGCGCTGCACGAAATCCTGCACGCCCTGGCCGATCACGCCGGTCACATCCACGCGCACCACGATATTGTCCGCGCGGGCGTCGTGAACCCACAGCGCCAGCAATGCCAGCAATAAGACTGCAATTCTCTGAATGCGCATTGTTCTCACAAGGGTTCGTTTAATTGCCGGCGGGCCGGCGGCCAGTGTCCATGTCCGGCGAGAACCCGTCCCGCAGGAAGTCCTCGTCGTAATACGGGTAATAGTTCTGGTCCGGGAACGCGCGGTACCACCGGGAGTCGTCGCGCTGGTATCCGGGCGTGAATCCGCGCCAGTCCGGCCTGTTGTAATACCAGCCGGGGATGTCCTGGTAATGCTTGGGATATTTGTAGTACCAGCCGGATTCGTACTTGTACCAGTCCTTGTGCCACTGCTGGCCGAATTCCATGATGAGGCGGCGCTGGATTTGCGGGAATGTCATGGCCACATACTCTGTGGGGCGCGCGACGACCAGGTGGTTCCAGGAGGGTTCGTACTGGCCGTCGAAGTATAGGGCGCGGCTGAATTCGTACTGGGCTTCCATGTCCGCGGGCATGGTGAGCACGGCGCGCTGGTAGTGCTCGATAGCGTCCTTGATGAGGCCCTTGCGCGTGTAGAGGATGCCGAGATCGCGCGCCGCGGGTTCGAAATCGGGCTGGAAGGTGAGGGCGGTCTTGTAATGCTCGACTGCGCCTCGCAGGTCGTCGTAAGTTTCGTAAGTGCGCGCGAGCATGTAGTGCGCCATCACGAATTCCGGGCGCAGGCGGATTGCGCGCTGAAACGCGCGGATGGCCAGATCGCGCTTGCCGTCAATGAGCGTGGCCACGCCTGCAAAATAATAGATATCCGCGGATTCGGGCGCGCGGTCTATGGCTTTCTCGAACTCGCGCAGCGCCCACGCGCCCTGCTTGTTGTTCATGAAGATCAGGCCCCAGCGCGCGTAGTACCGGGCCTTCTGCGGAATGTCCAGTTCGTTGAATCCCAGGCGCGGCGGTTGGTCGTCGGGAATCTTTTCCACCCAGTCGCCGAGCTGCGCCAGTTCCACGAATGTCCCCTGCCTGTCTATGCGGTCCGTGATGAAATATGCGTCCCAGATGCGGAACCAGAACAGGCTGTTGGCAACGCAGTAAGCGGTGAGGAACTCTTCGAGGGTCGGGCCTCCGTTGAGCACGCCCGCGGTGCGCACGCCTTCGCCGCCCTTGGCCGCATCCTTGATGCGCCACACCACGCTTTCCTTGAACGACAGGTAATGCCAGTTGTTGAAATAATTCATCACATCCCAGACTTTGACCGGGTCGAAGGAAACCGGGTCCAGGACATAAGCCGACATGTCGGGTTTCTGATCCGGGCGCAGATAATAGAACGCGCTGTTCTGCGCCAGCCATTCAAAGCCCTGTTCGCTCAACAGCACATAAAACGCGTCGGTTTCCACCCACCGGAAATGGAGCTGGTTGGCGAACAGATCCAGAAGGTTCTCCACAAATTTTTCGTCCGCGCTGTAGTTGATGGCGCGATCCTGGTTCTCCCATTCGCGGTAGAGACGGTAATCAATCACGCAGCCGCGGCCGCTGTATCTTGAAATGACCTCGCACAAATCTTTGACCGGCACCTGCTGAATATTTACGGACTGGACGAATGAGGACTCGCGCGTGAGGTGGATGTCGAAAACGAACGAGAACCGGCGCTCGTCGTCGGCCATGTCGAAGGTGTAGATCTGGTTGTCCAGGGCGTCGTAGCTTGCGTAACCGTCGGAGAACCCGGAAAACGGCTCGGAGCTTTTCGGCTCCTTGTGAAGCCGGATGGTCACAAGCACATAGGAGCGTTTGGCCGGATCGTCCTGGTCCTGTTCCCAGTGCAAGAGAATTTCCTTGATGCCGCCGCGCCACACGGGGATGACTTCGCGCGTGGGCGTGTACCCGGGAAGATATGCGCGCAGACTCACGGAAGGCGGGTCCACGCGCTCCACGATTTTGTACTGGAAAGGCTCGGGCGCGATGATGTCCACCCGCAGGCGCACATCGGTCTGCTGGATGATGCGCAATTTGACCTTACCCGCCGGAGACGAGGCGATGGTGAAGGTCTGGTAGCGCATTTGCTCTTCCTCGGGGTGCATCTTGAGGCGGCGGATCCAGGCCTCGACCTCGGGGCGGTCATCCGAGAAGGGCTTGAGGAAAAGGTACTGGGTGTAACTTTCGATAGCCAGGGCGTTCTGCCCCGTCATTTCGTAACAGATGCCAAGGTTATAGTGAGCGATTGCGGCCAGCGGGTCTATCTTGAGGATTTCCTGGTAAACATTGGCGGCCTGCACGAAGTCCTTTTGCTCGAAGAACTCGCGGGCCTGGTCCACAAGCTGCTCGAAAGTGACTTCCTCGATTTGCGCCACTCCCTGCTGTTCGCCGCGTTCCTTGATACATGTTTCATAGCAGTTTTCGCGGTAATCGTACTGGCATTTGTTCTTGCAGTAGAGCTTGATCTGTGAGATTTTTGCATCGGTCTTTTCGGTGTCGGTCTGCGCGCGCGCGGGCGTCTGCACGACGCAGCATGCGGCGGCCAGGAAAAACAGTAACAGACAAAGGGCTGGCGATATGCGTGGCGCGCGATGGGAACGGTCCTGTTTTGTCACAGAAGGGTTTTTACCTTTTTTGGATAAATATGTCAAATAGTCAGCCGTTTGAATGCGCGCCCGATGTGTCATCCGCGCAGTTTTTCCGTGAGTTGCGCAAGTTGAGGCTGCTCTGGTTCGGCCTTCAGGGAGGCCTCGAACTCGGCCAGCGCTTCATAGAAACGGCCCTGGCTGTAGAGCAGCAGGCCCAGGTTGCGGTGCGCACGGGCCGCGGACGGCTCGTGCGCTATTGCATTCCGGTACTCTTCTTCAGCTTCCCTGGCGCGGCCCATCATGGCGAGCACGAAGCCCGCGCCCAGATGCGCATATCCGTTGTCCGGGTCCATCTGCAGCGTGGTGCGGTATTCGTTGAGCGCGTCTTCGTATCGCTCAAGCTCCTGAAAGGTGTTGGCCCACAGGAAATGGCATTGCGGGTCCTCGGGGAATCGCTTGGACGCATTCTTGAATTCGTCCCTGGCTTCATCGTAATAACCGGAATGCTTGTAAGCCAGTCCCAGGAGCTTGTGGCTCACGGCTGTTGCGGGCTGCTCCTGCCCGCGCTTCTGGAGCAGTTCCCTGGCCGCGTCCGGATTGCCCGCCTTGATGAAATCAAAAGCCTGCGCCAGTTCCGAGCCTGAAACAAGAGGCTCATCCGCAGGCGTGGCGAGATGGGCCAGAACAGGATCGTCTCCCGCGGGTTCCAGTCGCATGGCCGGTCCATCGGACAAATGATGCCGCAGGTCCATTTCCGCGAAAGAGAGCAGAATGGACTCACCGGCGCTGCTGTTTGCGGCCGGGAATCCGAGCAGCTTTTCGATGGTCTGCAGTCCGCCTTCTTCATTAAGGAGCGCAGCCAGATCGTCGCCGCGCTGGCGCGCGCGCGACTGGATGAGCGCGGCGTCCCCGAATCCATAGCCAAGAGCCAGGAGCCGATCCAGAGCGTTTGCGTCCAGCTTGAAGCGCCGCGCAAACATGTTTCGGAAAATGCGTTCGTCATTCGCCGAAAGCAGCAGGGTATCGAGATTCAAAGACGCCTGTCGCAGGGCGATGCCCGCGGCGTCCACCTGCTCACGGGAGCGGTCCGTGAGGGCGCGCATCTCGGTGAGGCGTCCCTTTGTCAAAGCCAGTTTGTCCGACAGCGCCATGGCGCGCATGGATCCCATGGAGTCGCCGGTGTCCTGGGTCAGCACAATGTCCCGGAGTTCCTGCATGGCGCGATCCGCGTCCTGGTACATCATGGCGGAGGTTTCCAGGGATTCGGTCATGCCGTCGCGGATCTCGTCGAGTTTCGCATGAAAACCGTTGAGCGCCTCGGCGAGTCGTAAAGCGCTCGCGGGCATGTCTGCAGTCACGGGACCGCGGTCCAGACGGAACAGGGCGATGCGGCCGCGTTTAAGGCTTTCCTCGGCCAGCAACACCACATTGCCGCTCAATCGTTCGACTTCGGACAATTCATCCAGCAAACCCGAGAAAACCGCGGCTGCGCCATACAACGCGTTGACGCGGTCTTCGTCATATTCGGAAATGGCGTTGGCCGTGCGCGCGTATTCCTCGACATCGCGCATGAAGCGGGCGCTGATGTCGCTGGACTGCTCTGTTGCAGCGCCGCTGTCTTCGTGGAGCTGATTGATACGATCTTCGAGATTCATCACGGCCAGGGCCAGAGCGTCGCGCGCACGCATGGTTTCCGCGGCGTCCGCTGTGTGTGCGGCAACGGCGTCTGGCGCAGCGGGCAAGCCGCGTTCGAGCTGTTCGAGACCCGCGCGCGCGGCGGAGTTGTCGGGCTGCATGGCCAGCGCGCGGTCCAGATACTCGCGCGCCAGGCTGTACCGGCCCGTTTCCAGAGCGCAAAGGCCAAGGCCAGTGAGCGCGGGCGTGTGATCCGGCGCAGCGTTGAGCGCCGCACGGTATTTCTCCTCTGCCTGGCGGTAAAGAAAACGCGCCCGGTATGAATCCCCGATGCGCACCAGGGGCGAGGGGTCATTGAGCGCCATCTCCGGATAGCCCGCTATGCGCATCATCCGGCTCGTGGTTTTGGGGTGGCTCATGAGCGAGACTTCCAGCTTCGAGAGATCCCCGGACCTGTGCTTGCTTTCGAGTTTCTGGAAAAATGACGCCATGGCGTGCGGGTCGTACCCGGACTTGTATGTGTACTGCACGCCGAGTTCATCGGCCTGATATTCGTCCACTCGGCTGTAGTGCAACTGGGCCATGGACAGCACCATGCCCCCGATGCGCGCCGTGGTCTCGCCCGCCTGCGCGTTCAGAATGCTCAATCCGGCGATCAGAAACGGAAGCTTTTTAATGTTCTTGGCGCCATGGTGCGCGGCCACATGTCCGACTTCGTGTCCGATGACCGCGGCCAGTTCATCATCGGATTCCACTTCCTCGAGCAAACCGCGGGTGACAAAAACGAACCCGCCCGGCGCGGCGAAAGCATTTACTTCCCCGGTGTCAAGCACATGAAACTCATACGGAATGTCCGTGCGGTGTGACAGGCCGGACAGGGATTCCCCCATGCCCTGCACGAATTCGTTCAAAAGCGGATTGTCAACGAACCCGTATTCTTCACGCAACTGCTCTTTGGTCGCTTTGCCGAAATGCTTTTCTGTCTTCCATTCGAGTTTGTCGAGCAGCCCGGCGCGCGCTGGCGCATGCTCAAGTGCGCAGCACGCGCACATGGCCAGCGCAAGCAGCACAAGCCGATGCGCATGATATATTCCGTATTTGAACATGTTCAAATATCACTCCCGGCGCAAAACGCATTTATATTAAGATTTATTTTATACCATAGAAGAATGGCGGGCAAGCATGCGAAAATGCGCGGGCTGCGGGACGCGCCGTAGCGCCGCTCCCAGGGCGCAAATTGAAAACAATGCGAATGGCTGTTATTATTAGTCCGTTATGCTGTATCCCGTGTTTCTTGACGTGAGAGCGCGCAAGTGCGTAGTAGTGGGCGGCGGCGAAATCGCCGCGCGCAAGGCCGAGGCTTTGCTGGACGCCGGCGCTGCCGTGACCGTAATCAGCCCGGAATTCTGCCAGGATCTGGAAGAGCACGCCGCCGCGGGCCGGATTGCCTGCATCCGGACGCCGTATCGCGAGGATGCGCTCGACGACGCTTTTGTTGCCGTGGCCGCCACCGACGACGAGGCCGTGAACACGCGCGTGAATCGCGACTGCCGCGCGCGGAACATCATCGTCAATGTGGTGGATGTGCCCGAGCTGTGCGATTTCCATGTTCCGTCCATCATCCGCAGCGGGGACATCACCGTGGCCATCGGAACCGGAGGCAAAAGCCCGGCCCTGTCTCGGCACCTGCGCCTCATGCTACAGGACAAGATCGGCCCGGAGTACGGGCAACTGCTCGACATCCTCGGCGCTCTGCGCGACACGGTCAAGGAAAAAGTGCCGGGCCAGAAACGCCGCCACGCGCTCTGGCTCAAGCTCATTGATTCCGGCATTCTGGATGAGCTGCGCGCCGGGCGCGTCCAGTCTGCGGAACAGATGGCGAAACATATTGTGGAACAGGAGATTTCCCAAGAGTGAGCGGTGATACATTAATCGTGGGAACCCGCGGCAGTCAGCTCGCCATGGTGCAGACCGAGCGCGCCGTGGCCGAACTCAAGGCCGCCAATCCCGCCCTGACATTCACAATCCATGAAGTGACCACATCCGGCGACAAGGACCAGACGAGTTTTCTGTCCACATTGCGCAATACGCAGTTTTTCACCAAGGAACTGGACGACGCGCTTCTGTCCGGTGAAATTGACCTGGCCGTGCACAGTCTCAAGGATGTGGTTCTGGAAATGCCTGACGGAATCGCGCTGGCGGCCACTCTCAAACGCGACGAACACCGCGACGCGCTGGTCACACCCGGCGGACGCAGCCTCGTGGAACTGCCCCCCAACGCCACACTCGGAACGGGCAGCGTGCGCCGCCGCGCGTTCCTGCGGCGTGTGCGCCCCGACATTCAGTTCGCGGAAATCCGGGGCAATCTCAACACGCGCATGCGCAAGCTCGACGAGGGACAGTACCATGGCATCGTGCTGGCCGCTTGCGGGCTTCAGCGCCTGGGCTGGGACCACCGCATTGCTGAACTGCTGCCCGTGGAGACCATTCTTCCCGCGGCGGGGCAGGGCGCTATCGCCGTGACCGTGCGCGACGGGGACACCCTTGCCGCGGACGCCGTCAGCGCCATCAATCATAAACCCACATACATGCGGACTCACGCGGAACGCCTGTTTCTTGGCGCATTGACCGCAAGCTGCCGGTTCCCCCTCGGGGTGCTCGCCACCTTGCACGGAAATGACATGACAATCACCGCCGCAGCCTGGAGCCAGAACGCAGAAGACGGGATCCAGAAAACCGTGACCGGCCCGGCTTCGGGCTACATGGAGCTGGCTGCGGGACTCGCGGAATTTTTCAAGGCCAACGGCGTGGACAGTCTTGTTTCCGAGTAACCAATGTGACCGGTGTTTCAAATAATCTGTGACTAAAAAGCAGATCTTCATTGCCGTGCGCATTTATTGCATCGCGCAGGGCCAAAGCCATGTGTATATGCTATAATACAGTGTCAAAAAACATGAGGGTGGCGGATCATATCCATGTCTCCATCGAAACAGCCGCTTGCTCCGGCGCCAAGAATTCTGATCATTGACCAGGACGAGCAGACGCGAAAAAACAGCGCGCTTATTCTGGATTCCTACGGGCTGAAATTAGACGGGATGGCGGATGGCGCCATGGCGCTGGCCAAATGCCGCGAATGCGCTTATGACCTGGTCCTGGCCGATCTGGACATGGCGGGACAGGACGCCATCGAAACCATCCGCGCCATCAAGCAGCAGGACGACGATGTAGAAATCATCGTCATGACCGGCCACGCCAGCGTGTTCCGAGCCATGGACGCCATCCGCGCGGGCGCTTACGATTATCTCCAGAAACCCTTTTCTCCAGACGAATTCATGCTGGTAGTGAACAACGCCCTGCAGAAACGGCGGCTCGTTCGGGAAAATCGCTCCCTGCGCGAAAAAATACAGCGCCGCTACGGTATGGAAAATATTATCGGCAACAGCGAAACCATGCGCTCGATTTATTCCCTTGCGCGCAAGGCGTCGGGCAATACCGACCCCGTATTTCTGGTCGGCGAAGTGGGCGCGGGCAAGGAAATGATCGCGCGCGCCATCCATTACAACGGCGCCCGCAGCATGAACCAGTTCGTGGTCGCAGACTGCAGTTCCCTGGCCCCGTCACTGGTGGATTCCGAACTGTTCGGCCAGATCAAGAGCGCGGCCACGGCCACGGCATCTTCAAAGGCCGGGCTTGTGGAATGCGCGCACCAGGGAACCCTTTTCATTGACGAACTCGCTGTGATCCCCATGGAAACCCAGCAGAAAATCGTGGAATTCATGGACGCGGGCCGGTTCACGCCCAAAGGCGCGGAAAGCCCCATGGCCGCGGATGTGCGCCTCATCATCGGCACACGCCACAGCCGTGACGGCCTTGCAGCCGAAGGCAAGATCCACCCCGGCCTTCTCGACGCCATGGACCGGATTTTGATCCCGGTGCCGCCTCTGCGAGAGCGCAAGGAGGACATTCCCCTTCTGGCAACACACTTTTTGTCGCTGTTCGCCGAGGAATTCGAAAAGGACATCTCCGGATTCACGCACGAGGCCATTCACAACCTCATGGAATACGACTGGCCCGGCAATGTGCGCGCTCTCAAGAACGCCATCGAGCAGGCCGTGATCCTCGCGTCCGAGGACAAGATTTATCCCGAGGACCTGCCGCAGCATTTCACCGAGCATAACCAGGAGCGCGATGCGGGCTTCACCGTGCCCCTCACCAACGAAGATCTGAAAAAAGCCAAGAACCGGCTCAACCGTCGCATCGAGCGTCAGTTCGTAATCGAAGCCCTGCGCCGGAATAACTGGAATGTGACGCGCGCCGCCAGCGAAACCGGGCTTGCGCGCCCCAACTTCCACGCCCTCATGCGCCGCTACGACATCACCGCCCCCAAAGGGTCCGACTAAACGCGCGGCGCCGCGCATTCCCGAGTGTGCATTTTCATTGAGAGGCGCGCACGCGCGTGTTACAATACATGCTCGTGTCTGTTCATTCTCTGCCCCGGAGGCCGCCATGAAACTCGAAAATATCAGAACGCGCTTCGCGCCGTCGCCCACGGGTCTGTTGCATTTCGGAAATGCCAACACCGCGCTCTTCAACTGGCTCGTGGCCCGCGCGCACGGCGGAGCAGTGACCCTGCGCATCGAAGACACGGACACCGAGCGCTCCACCCGCGATTTCGAGCGAAAAATCATGGACGATCTCGCCTGGCTGGGCATTGACTGGGACGAAGGCCCGGACAAAGGCGGCGCGTTCGGCCCCTACCGCCAGTCCGAGCGCACTCACATTTACCGAGAACAGATTGATAAACTCCTGACCAGCGGTGCTGCTTACCGCTGCTATTGTTCACGGGAACAGCTCGAACAAGACCGCGCCCGCCAGCAGGAGAACAAAGAAAGCTTCCAATATGTTGGCCGGTGCCGGGATCTCACGCCCGATGACTGGGCGCGCCTGGACGCCGAGGGCAAACCCTTCGTGGTGCGCCTGCGCAAGCCCGCCGGAAACGCCGTCACGGTCCACGACATGATTCGCGGCGACATTGTGTTCGAAGCCGACGCCATAGACGATTTCATCTTCGTGCGCAGCAACGGCGAACCCACCTTCCTGCTCACCAACGCGGTGGACGATTCGCTCATGCAGATCACCCATGTGGTGCGCGGCGAGGATCACATCTCCAACACGCCCAAGCAGATTCTCATTCTCAACGCCCTGGGCCTGCCTGTGCCTCAATACATGCACACAGCCATCATCCTGGGCAAGGACAAAACCAAATTGAGCAAGCGCCACGGCGCGGTGAATGTGTCGCAGTTCCGCGAACAAGGGTTCGTGGCCCCGGCCATGGTCAATTACCTGGCGTTTCTGGGCTGGAACCCCAAGGACGAGCGCGAGTTCTTCAGCCTCGAGGAATTGAAAAACAACTACTCCATCGAAGCCATGAGCAAGAATCCCTCGATCTTCGATTACGACCGCCTGCGTTATCTCAACCAGCACTGGATTGCGCACACGGACCCGGAGCGGATTCTGGATCTGGTGATTGATTTTCTGATAAAGGCGGAGCTTGTCACGCCCCAGTCTGCGCAGGACAACCGCGCATGGATCCGGGATATTGTAGCCATCATGGGCGACCGCCTCAAAACCATAAACGACATCGAGGAACTCGGCGACTATTTCTTCAAAGACTTTGACGATTACCATCCCAAGGGCGTTAAGAAGTATTTCAAGGAATCCACACCCGAACATCTGGAACTCATCGAGAGAACGCTATCGGAGCTGGATCCCTTTACACAGGAGGGCGTAGACGCCGCGCTGCACCGCATCATGGAAGAGCACGAACTGCCGCCGGCAAAAGTCATACATCCGCTGCGCCTGGCCCTCACGGGCAAGATATTCGGCCCCGGGCTTTTCGAACTGGCGGCGCTGCTCGGCAAAGAAAAAGCCGTCGAGCGCATACGCAAAGCCGCGCAGTGGATAAGCGACAACAATCCGTCATAAATATCAAGCCGATAATTTTGCGAATTCTATTGCCCTGCGGACGGCGCAGGCTGGGTTTGGGCCGAAGCGGCATCAGGGCTGCGCTTTTCCATGAGCGTGGCGGTGATGAATATGATGAGATCGGTTTTTTCCTTGGTGGTGTTCTTGTGCCTGAACATGCCGCCGACAAGGGGAAGGTCGCCAAGTATGGGGACTTTTTTTCTGGATTCCGTAATCGAGTCCTGGATGAGGCCGCCGATGACCAGCGTTTCGCCGGATGCGAGGATGATGCTGGTGCTGGCCGTGCGCTGGTTGGTGATGGGCGCGGAGCTGGAGCCGCCAGCCCCGAGCGAAGTAAACCCCTTGACCGAACTGATTTCCGGGATGACCTGAAGCTGTATGGTGTCGCCGTTCAGAATGTGCGGGGTGACATTGAGTTTCACGCCCACCTGGATCTCCTCGATGCCGGTGGTGCCGAACAGCGCGCCCGTGTCGCCCGCGCCGATGGTGGTGATGCCCACGGGAATTTCCTCTCCCACATGAATCAGAGCCTTTTCGCCGTCTATGGCTGCGATGCTCACATCGCTCAAGAGATTGGTCTTGCCGTTAATGCTAAGGCGCTGGAGCACCGCGTTGAATTGATCGAAAGACAGGGTGCCGAACTCCACGCTGCCGCCCTCGGCCATCTCGCTGCCGAACTTGAACGGCGGACCTGCGAGGGTGCCTTTGATGGTCCAGTCCACGCCCATGAGTTCATTGTTGGACAGTGCGGTTTCAACGATTTTGGCCTGGATAAGCACCTGCCGGGTTTCGGTGTCGAGTTTTTCAATAAGCTTGCGCACCACTTCGATGCGCTCGGGAAGATCGGTGACGATGATCATTTCGGGCTTCTGTGTGGAACGGGCGTCCTTGAACGCCTGAATGCGCCCTCGCTCCGAAAGGAACGGCTGCAGCACATTTATCATGGCGCCGGAGTTCGTGTATGTGGGCGAAAAGAACTCGGTAATCATTTCCTGGTCGTTCGCAGCGCGGTTTTGGGCTTCGGACATGGCGAAAACATGCAGAATGTTGTCCCGTTCCTCCATGCGCGCGTTTACAGATTTGAGAATTTCCCGCAGCGCAATTTCCACAGTCACATTGTTGAGGTGAAGGCTTACGGTGCCGGAAACTTCACGGGAAATAATCATGTTGAGGTTGTACTGGTCGGCGAGTCCGCGCAGAACATTGGTGACATCCGCATCCTTGAAATTCAGGTTGATGATTTGCTGCATTTTGGCCTGAATCTGGCTGGGCGCAGGGCCTGTCTGCGCGTGCGCTGGCCGGGCGGCCGACATTATGAGCGCCAGCGCAAGCATCGCCAGAAGGGCAGGGGTGTATTTACGGGGTCCGGTTTGCTTCATTGTCCTCAAGAACCTCATCAAGTCTCTGCCTGTACAGGGGTTCGTCAGGGAAAAGAGCGGCTGCACGACGAAAAGCGGAAATCGCGTGTTCACGATCTCCTCGGGCCAGCAGAGCCTGGCCCAGGTGAAATGCGGCGCGCGCCTCAATTCCTGTCCCTGGCGGAGCCTTTGCTATAATATCCTCTAATAGCTCAATCCCTTTGTCAATATTTCCTGTATTATATAGCAAAACCGCCAGGTCTCCCGCGGCTTCAAGAAAATTCGGATCCAGTTCCAGCGCATGCTCCCAGGTTTTTCTCGCCACCGTGACATCTCCGGAATGATTGTGCGCTTTGCCCAGGAATTTCCAGAGCACGGGGTTTTTGGGGTCTTTCTTGATGGCTTCGCGGTACAGGGCCTGTGCATCGCGCGCGCGGTCCAGCTTGAGCAGGGTTTCGCCGTAGCTGAACAGCGCGGGCAGGAAATCCGGCGCTTCGCGCAGTGCGCGTTCGAACAGCCGCGCCGCGCTGTCATAGTCCTGCATGAGCATGTAAGCATCTCCCGCAGCATGAAGATATTGCGGGTCGTGCGGGGCGAAACGGAGCGCGGTTTCGTAGGCCGCGGAGGATTCTTCGGGCATGCGCATCTCGAAATGCGCGCGGCCCAGCGCGGCCCATGGGCGCAGATCATTGGGATTGAGCGACAGGCACTGGTTGGCCACCCGCACCGTGTTTGCGTAGTAAAAGACTTTGGCCGGCACGGCGCGGCCCCAGGGAGGCGCGGCCGCGGCATCTGGCAATCGTCCATGCCAAAGCGCGCGCCATTTGCCCAGGTCAGGATGCCGCACCACCGCCGCGTAAAAAGGCAGCATGTGCGCCGGGATCCGTTCCCGGTTGGCGCGCAGCAGCAGCGCACGCATCATCTCCACGCACATTTCCGGCTCATAGGCGTATGCGGCGCGCGCGGTCTCCATGAGATGCAGCGCGGTTTCCGGAGGGTCTTTGGGGAACCGGTTCTCGACAGCTATTCCGCGGCCGAACAGAAGATGCGAAATCACAGGCTGCGCGGCGAGCCAGACCGTGCCTGCGAACACGGCCACGCACAGCGCGGAGGCAATGGCGCGGCTCCGTGCCGCCTCGGGCGAGCGCATCCCGCTTTCCGGCGCGGTCTGCTGCCAGGGATTCTCCGCCAGCGAGAGCAGCATGCCCGCGAATACCCAGAAACATGCGGCCGCAGCAGGCACATGGAACGGAAATTGAAAATTCGAATACAAAATCATGGCGATGAGGCCGGAAAACAACCCCGCGCGCAACAGAGCCGTTTCGCCGTCTTCTGAACCAGCGCCCGCAGTCCTTCGCATGCGCGGCGCACCGCGAATAAGAATCACCACGATAACCGCCGCGAACAGCAGCGCGCCGGGAGCGCCCGCTTCCGCCCACAGTTCAAGAAAATCATTGTGCGCGCGGTCCGGGAAACTCACATGCGCCTTCCATACGGGATCGTCATTATAGGCTGCGACATAGCGCGGATACTGGCGGATGTATTGACCGAGACCGGTTCCCAACAAAGGCCTGTCACCGGCCATGTCCCAGGTAGTTTTCCAGATGAGGGCGCGCTGCATGGCGCTCGGGTCCGCGGCGCCGGGCAGTTGCACC